>JAYZVO010000103.1:0-40036 GCA_036155555.1 Myxococcota bacterium | reverse complement strand
CTGGCACGATTTTCGAAGCGTGCAAAAGACAACGCCGACCCATGTTTATGGATCGGCGTTGTCTTTTTGATCGCCCCTGATATTTCGAAAATCGTGCCAGGATCGCGCGGCCGCCAACATGTGCGTCACGCACCCCATTTCATGGGAGCCTTCGGATTTTGCAGTGAGTTATGCGTGGGGGCGCTTTCGATTGGGCGATAAGTTTTGCTTTGGGGAGCTTCGTTGTAGGTCGTGCAGAACGCGGGACATGTCCCCCGCAAATCGCGTAAGAGAGCTTCGCTGAAGGTCGTGCAGAACGCGGGCCATGCCCCCCGCTCCTTGCTACGCTGCGTCGCTGCCCCCCCAAACAGCACTTCGTTTGTTGGGGGGCGCCCTCGCGATGATTTCGGCACACAGGTTCGCTTTTAGTGCCCTCGTGTAACTCACTGCTTATTTCGAAGCGCCATGACGCAAAACGCCAACGTAGAGTCGGAGCGCGAGGGGAACCCCCAAACTTGGGGGTCGCGATGAACGCAGTGAAGAGCGGGGGGCATGTCATGCGTTCTGCAAAACCTGCAACGAAGGCTCCCCCAAAGCAAAACTCACTGCAAAATCCGAAAGCTTCCCTGAGAAATCAGTGGTCGTGCCCGCCATGGCCACCACCATGATCGCCGTGGCCGCCATGGGGAATGCCGAGGATCTCTCCAGCGGCGTCGTGCGGTGATTTCTCACTCGGCATCAGCTCTCTCGGGACAGGCTTGCCCTCGCGCAGCAGGCGCTCGCGCTCGATCTGCTTGCTGAGTTCGGTGACCTTGGACTTGAGGCGCTCTCGCATAAAGGCAAGCTCGGCGTGCTTGTAGCCGAGCTTGTAGAACTCGAGCGCCTTCTTTGGCTGCCCGAGAGGTCCTTCATACATTTGCCCCAGGCTCTCCTCGACGCTCACGCGGAGTTTCTTTGGAGGATCGAGCTCGAGCATCTGCTCGAGCACCTTGGCGCTCTCGGCCATATCGATCTTGCGCTGGTGTGAGAGCGCGAGGTTCTTGTACGCGTCCAGGTAGTTGGGGAATCGGTGAATGGCCGACTTCTCGAGCTCTCTGGCTTGCTCGGGCTCGGCGCGTGAGGTGTGCACGAGCGCTTGCTGGTGGATGATGCGCGCATCATCAGGGCGGAGCACCCTGGCGAGCTGGAGCGTCTCGATGACCTCTTTGGGGGACATCTTCGCCTCGCGCTTCGACGTCTTGGCGAGCGCCTCGTTGTAGAGCACCTCTCCAAAGGCGGGGAAAACTTCGTGCGCGCTCGCGTAGGCGGGAGCTGCCTTGTCGAACTTGGAGTAGAGCATGAGCTGGTCGCCCTTGCTGCGCAGGTAATCCGAGGTCAGCGAGAAGCCGCCCACAGTCAGCAACCCTGCGGCAAAGCAGATGCCAAAGAGCGCTGGCGAGAACGCGTGACCTTCGCCATTCCAGGCGATCGCCCAACCGTGTTCCGAGTCTTCGCCCGAGAGCATCCTCCCGCCGTAGCTTGCCAGGAAGCCAAAGCTCGTCAGGAAGAGCAGCGTCGAGGCTTGCCCGTCCAACACCACGCCATCAAACATCACCAGCGTGCCCGCGAGCACTGCCGCGCTCGCGCCAAAGAGGATCGTGCCGTAGCCATCCTCGGGCTCCTCCTTCACACGCATCATGTCCACAGCGAGCATGAGCGCGGCGAGCAACCAGACGGCGAACAGAAGGAGCCCGATGGCGCCATACTCGATGAGGATCTTGTAGAAGCCGTGGTGTGTGCTCCTGAAGGCAGGGTAGATGTCGAACAGTCCCTTGAGGTAGGGGTGGTCGGCGAACGCCACGCGTGTCTGCCCGATCCACCAGGCGCCAGCGCCCTGTCCCGTGAGGACCTTTTGAGAGGCCATCTCGGAGCGCACCTTTGCCAAATAGTCTGCCTCCTCGGGCGACTTGATCTGCTCGTAGCGCGTGATCGCGAAGCGCGTGTTGCGGGGGATGCCGCCGCGCACGCTCTCCGGGTTCACCAGGACCTGTTCATGGGCGATGATCGGGGTGGATGTCGCGGAGTTGTAACGCTCGAACTCGGTCTTGACGACAAAGGGGCCGATGGCAGCGAGGATCGCGATCACGGCCGCGCCCCCGAGCGCCAGTGGTTTGACGCCGCCGGTGGCCTGCTTTCGGAACATGAGACCTGCGATCGGCAGCGCCACAGCAGCGAGCGCCATGGCAGGGAGCAAGGTCGAGGTCCCCGCCATCGCGAGGTGTGCTCCACCGAGGATCAAGCCCGCCGCGGCCAACCCGCGCGAGATCTTGTGCCCGGTCGCCACGCCTGCGGCGAGCAAGGGGAGGGCGATCACGTAGTAGTTCGATGCGAACTCGAGCGTGTCGAATGAGCCTGTCGCTCCCTCCGGGTCCCACACCTGCGTGAAGACGCCCACGCCTGCCATATCGAGCACTCCGAACAGTCCCGCGAGCGCCGCGCCGACGCCAACCGCGCCGCTAAAGTGTGACCAGGTAATCGGTTTCCCTGCGGGGGCGGCGAGAATCAGCGCGAGGCTGCCTGCCGCGATCAGTCCCGCGACGTCTTGCGCGCCCACCAACCAGGTCGGAGCCCAGGCTGGCGTGATCGTCACCCACAGGATGAAGAGAATCAGTGGAACCATCGCGCGGCCAGCGCCCATCTTGACACCGCGTTGACGCAAGACCTCGACGCTCCAGGTCGCGAGCGCTGTCGCTGCGAGCAGCGCGCCGACCTCGCGGCGGAAGAACTCGTAGCTCGTGAACCCTGTCGCGAACAGCGCGGGGATGATGCCGAGCGAGGCCAGGACGATGAGAGAGGAGAGCGAGAGCTTTGCCTCTTCTTCTCGGGGGGCGGTGGTGGATTCGGTGGTTGCCGCTTCACTCATGGGCAAACTACTCCGTGGGGAGGTTCTACTGTTGCAGGGTGACACTGCGTCGATGAGGTTTGTCCTCGAAACGCGTCACGTTTGCACGCCTCTGGCTCAAACGCGAGCCCGACGTAAAAGGTGCGTGCGCTCCTTAACACCCAAACACTTCATGCATATTTCGAGCCGCCTCGCAAGCGGCTTGGGAAAGATGCCGATCATGCCCGAATAAACAACTCGAGATGCGGCGCGATGTTTACCTGACGGATCACGTCTGCGTCCACGCCGCAGACGTGAAGATCGAGCCGCTCCAACCTCGTGAGCCCAGGCGCATTCACCAGCCGCAACGCGCCGCTGGTGCCGATGTGAGGGTTAAAGGAGAGGTTGAGGTGCTCGAGTGAGAGCGCATCCTCACACGATGAGAAGAGCGCCGCGGCTCGGCGCGTCAGGTCGTTTCCTTGCAGGTTGAGTTTCTGGAGGTGCGAGAGGATCTCGCCGTGCACCAGCTCTTTCACGCCTGCGTCTCGCAGGTCATTGCGCTCGAGCTTGAGCTCTCGCAGCTGGCGCGAGAGGTGACCTCGCGCCAGGGCACGCGCGCCCTCGGGGGTCAGGTGATTCAACCCGAGCGAGAGCACCTCGAGGTTTCGCAGCGTGGTCGTGCGCGCGAGCTCGTGCGCCCCGAGCGGCCCCAGATCATTGGAGTTCAGGTGCAATTGCTCGAGGGCCGCGAGGTTTGGCGCGTGCGCCAACGCGCGCGTTCCCTGAGCCCCGATCCAGTTTCCGCTAAGATCGAGGTGTGACAGCGTGCAGATCCCCTCCGCGCGGACCAGCGGCGCGATGTCCCGATCGCGTAACCCATTCAGGCTCAGGTTGAGCTTCTTTAATCTCGGGTAGGCGTGCTGGAGCAGGAGCGCGAGCGCCGAGACGCCGAGCATATTAAACTCCAGATCGAGGTGCTCGATCTGTTGCATCAATCGACATCGCGCCAGCGATGTCATCGCGTGCCGGTCCAGTTGATCCTGCTGCAAGGTCAACCGCGTCAGGCTCTCCGGCGCGCGCGCGTCGCCGAGGTTTTCGATGCCTGCGGGGCCGATGCTGCTCTCGGAGAGGTCGATGTGCGCGAGCCTTGGCGAGAACTCGAGCAGCGCGCCGAGACGCTCTGGCGCGAGATCGAGGCGCCGGAGCTTGAGCTCGACGAGCGGTGGCATGGCGTCGAGCAACGCATCACAGAGCGCGTCCGTGGCCTGTCGTGGCGCGTGGTGTGAAAGGTCGAGCGAGGTTAACGCTTGCCCTGCGTCGCTCATGAGCAGCTTGCGGATCGCCTTCGGGCTTAACCTGTGATCGCGCAAGTCGAGGTGCGCAAGCGATGGGGGAGGGGACTCCAGAAAGAGCTCGAGCGTCGAGTCATCGAGCAGCTGTCCAGGCAGCGCGAGGCTTTTTACATGCGGCCAACAGGGCGTCGACATGAGCGCCTCGAGGCGCTCGCGATGAGAACCCGTGGTGCTCGAGAGTGACAGCGCGCGCGTGATCGAGAGCAGCGGCTGGGTTGGATCTCTGAGGTCGAGCCAACCTCCCGGACACTTGCGCCAGTCATCCGGCCAACTCTTGAGGTGTGCGTTGACATAGGGGAGCCATTCGTCTCGCGTGCGGCGCTGGTTTGTCTCCCAGGCGCGCTCGAGCAACGCGCAGAGGCGATCCCAGCGCGTTCGCGTCGGCGGTCGATTGAGCAGGGCACGCAACGCTCCAAAGTCTGTCGCGTCGCGCTGTTCCTCGGCCGGGGCCGATGTGCTGGATGCTGTCATCCTGGCTCGCTTCAGTGCTCCTCTCGGTCGTCTCGGGCGACGGCTTCTCGCGTCGAGGGCAAACAAGAACGCGAGGCGATCCCATGTTGAATGGGATCGCCTCGCGATGCAACTGGAGCAGTGAGTTCAGAGCCTGGAGAGGTAGTCGTACCTGGCGAGCGCGAGCTTGATATTGAGGCGGTTGAGGATATGCGCGGAGCGCGCATCGAGCAGCGCGGAGGTCGCGTCACGGATCTCGATCGAGGACGCTGTCCCGGCGGCAAACCTGAGCTTTGCCAACCTGAGCGCCTCCTCCGAGTTCTTCACGCGCGCATCGATCACCTCCTCGCTGGCGCGCGCCAGCTCGATCTGGCGCCTGATACGCACCAACTCGGCGCGCTCCTGACGCAGAACGAGCGACTGCTGCAAGCGCAGCTCCTCGGTCCTCGAGGATAACTCGTCGAGCTGAAGTCGGCGCAACCCGCCATCGTAAATCACCCAGTTCGCGCTCAGCGTGATGCTCCAGAAGTACCCGTTGGGTCGCGTCAGAGCAGGGGGGCCGATCAACGCGTTCGCGCCAAGATCGACCGTCGGCCACCATCGCCTCGATTGCGCCTCCTCCGCCTGAGCGGCGGCATCGATGGCGCGCGCGGTCGCCTGGAAATCAGCGCGCTCCTCCAGGCTCACGTCTTGCGCTGGCAAGGTCGCTGGCGTTTCGAGCGCCTCGACGCCGCCGCTGGCGAGCAATGCGCCATCGGCCTCTTGCCCGAGCAACACTGCCAACGCATCGGCGGCGTCCTGGCGAGCAGCGATCGCGTCCAGGCGTTGCTGTTGCGTCGCCAGAAGATCTGCTCTCGCGCGAGAGACATCGAGCGGCACAGCACGCTCGCCACGCACGAGCGCCTCGGCGCGCTCGACATCCTGCTCGCGCAGCACGAGGATCTCTTCGAGCAGCTCGATCTGCGCCTGCGTCGCCGCGAGCGTGTACCACGCCGATGCGACCTCGAACTGGATCGTCGCGCGCTGCCACTCGGCGCGGGCGCGCTCGCTCTCCATGCTCGCGTTGGCGCGCGCGACCTCGGGCATGCGCGTTCCATCAAAGAGCGTGATGCCCGCTCCCGCGGACGCCTCCCAGCTGTAGACGGGGAGGATCACGCGGCCGTTGAGCTCCACGGCGCTCGGGTTTCGCGTCACCGACGCGCCCGCCTGTACGGTGGGATAGAACGCCGTGCGCGCTTGCTCGACGCGTGCGCGCGCCTGAGTGATACGCTGCTCGGTGATTTGCCAGGTCTCGTTCTGTTGTTCTGCGCGCTCGATCGCCACGTCGAGCCCGAGCTCTGTGGCGGATGCGCGCGTTTCGTTCTCTTTCGTTCCTTCTTCTCGCACCTGCCCCCACGCCGTGGTGGGGACGATCGCGAGCGCGAGCGCCGCTGTGGTCAGCGACATCCTTGCTCGTGTCATCACGCGGTCTCCTCTTGAGTCTCGAGGTCGAGTTGGCTCCATGGCATCGCTGCGCGTATGCGCCACAACAGGGCAAAGAAGCTCGGGACGACAAAGATCGTCAGCAAGCTCGAGACGGCCAATCCTCCCAGAACCACGGCGCCCACGCCGCGGTAGAGCTCCGAACCGGAGCCGGGCAAGATCACCATCGGCGTCAACCCCGCCAACGATGTCATCGTCGACATGAAGATCGGGCGAACGCGCCCACGCACTGCTTCTGTGACGGCGACCTCAAGAGGTTCCCCATCGCTCAGGTATGCCAGCGAACCATCCACCACGAGGATGGCGTTGTTGACCACCACCCCGATAAGGATCAAGAACCCGAGCGCGGTCATCAGGTCCAGCGGCTGCGTCCCCAGAAACTGGTCGACGCCCCTGAGGAAGAGGATGCCGCCACCTGCTGCCAGTGGGACGGTCACGAGGACGGCGATTGGCGCCAGGAAGTCCTCGAAGAGCGCCGCGAGCAGCAAGTAAGAGAGCAGGAACGCGATGATCAAGATCAACGCGAAGCGCTCCTTGGCTTCTGCGAGTTTGCCCGCTGTCCCTGCGATATTGATCTGAACCTCGTCAGGAATCTGGCCCGCTTCCTTCATCGGCGCGATGACCTTGCTCTCCACGATCTCGATCGCTTGCTCGAGCGGGATATCCTCTGGCGGTGAGATCTGAAGCGTGATCGCTCGCCTGCGCTCGAGGCGCTGGATGATCGTCGGGCCGATGGTGTCTTCCGTGTGCGCGAGCACTTCGAGCGGGACGACTTTGCCCGACGGCGTCACCACCGGAGAGGCGCGCAGCGCATCGGTCGTGGTGATCGCCTCGACCTCGCGATCTCCTGCGCGGAGGACGACGTCAACCTTGGGGTTTCCGGGCGGCGCGTATTCGCCAACGATCGCGCCATCGATATAGGCGTCGACGAGCAGCCCCAACGTATCACCGCGCATTTGCAGCGCGGCGGCCTTGTCTCGATTGGGGATGATGTGCACCTCGGGCGCGCCATCATCGAGCGATGGCACCGGGCGAACCTGCGCGCCGGGGAGGGCGCCTCGCGACATGCCAAACATCTGACGTCCGATCGCAGTCAACGTGGTCAACTCTGGCCCGGAGATCTCGACCTCCACGGCGCGCCCACCTCCGATGGAGCGTCCGAAAAGTGACGCCTGGGTGGCAAACGAGATCATGCCCGGGACGCTGTTCTGTGCGTCCTTGATAAAGGAGAGCACGCCCTCGACCTTTTCGGGATCTTCTGCCACCGCGCCGCCAAAGAGGCGCTCGGGGGAGCCGACAAAGAAACTCCTCGAGATCGAGGGGACGCCATCTTTCTCGACGCCGATATGCGATGCGACCTGTCCCTGGACTTGCAGCCCGATCTTGTCGAGCTCCTCCACCGAGTAACCGGGGGGCGGGACCATGATGCCGAAGACGAGGTTGCGGTTGCCGCTCGGCAGATACTCGAGCTTTGGCAGGAAGAAGTAAGCCGCGCTCGAGGTCAACACCACGGCGGCCGCGACCACGACGATGCTTCGCCATGCGCGCGCCAGGAGCCACTGCACCGAGCGCGCGATGCCATCACGGAAGTTTGCGGCGAGCTCGAGGATAGTGCCCAGAGGTCCAGTGCGCTTCTTCTTCTCCTTTGCCTGCTGCGGCTTCTTCGCCTTGAGGAAGCGCGCGCTAAGGCTCGGGATGACGAGCACCGACACCACCAGTGAGATAATCACCGAGCCCGCGATGGCGTAAGCGACATCGCGCAACAGCTCGCCGACCTCACCCTCCCAGGCGATGATCGGGATAAACACAGCGGCGGTGGTCAGGGTCGACGCGAGGAGCGCGCCAGCGACCTCTTGAACACCGCGCAGCGCGGCCTCCTTGCTGTCTGTGACCTTTCCTCGCCACGTCTCGATGTTCTCGAGCGCCACGATCGAGTTATCCACGACCATGCCGATGGCGAACGTGATACCCGCCAGCGAGACGATGTTGATCGTCCTCCCGAGCGCGGTCATCACCAACGCGGTGCCAAAGATACAGACAGGGATGGCCACCGAGATGATGACCGATGCGCCAAAGGAGCGCAGGAAGACGAGCAAGGTGATGATGGCGAGCACGGCGCCAAGAAGGAGGTTCTGACGCACGAGGTCGAGCGCGCCTTCGATGTAACCGGATTGGTCCGAGACGACGACCATCTCGAGGTTGCGCGGCGCGAACTGCTCGCGATCGAGTCGTTCGACCTCATCGCGGATCTCAGTGGAGACCTCGAGCACGTTTGTCCCCGCCTCACGCGAGAGCAAGAGCGCCATCGAGGGGCGGTCATCGGCGAACGCGACGCTCGTGGCCTTGCGTAGACCGAATCTGACCTTGGCGACATCGCCCACGCGCACAGGCTCGAGGTTCGGGCCTGTCTTGAGCACGATCCCTTCGAGCTCGTCGAGCTCCGCGGGCGCGAGCATCGTGCGAACGAGCACGCGGCGTTTGCCACGCGTGATATCACCGCCGGAGCGATCCTTGAGCTCGGCGCGCACGCGGTTGGCGAGCAAATCCACCGAGATGCCGCGCGCGGCGAGCTCGTGAGGATCGAAGTCGATGTGGACCTCGGTGTCACGACCGCCCAGGTGGCGCACGTCCGAGACGCCCTTGATGCGCTCGAGTTCAGGGACGATGTCTTCGGCGACCCAGGTTCGATAGCTCTCGACAGGATCGCCCGGTGTGCGACTACGAATGATGATCACAGCGAGCGGCGGTCCGCTCGAGTTCGAGGTCGCCACGATCGGTTGACGCGCCGCCTCGGGATAACTCGAGACCTGTTGCAGTTGGTTCGAGACGCGGACGAGCGCCTCGTCGATGTCAGTGCCCACCTCGAACTCGAGCGTCAGAGAGCCCTGATCCGGGCGCGCTTCAGCGACCATACGGTCGAGGCGCTGGACGGACTTCAAGACCTCTTCCTGTTCTTCGAGGATCTCGCGCTCGATTTCTTGCGGGGTCGCGCCAGGCCAGGTGGTGCGAACGGTGAGCGTGGGGACCTGGATGTCGGGGGTGAGCTGGATGGGGAGGGCGAGGACGGCGGCGCCGCCAAAGAAGACCGTCAGGATCACGCCGACCATGACGGTGACTGGGCGCTCGATGGCGAGCTTGAGCAAGCCGCCGCGCTCCTCTTTCTTTTGCTTTGGTTCTGCCTTTGGTTGCTCGGAAGGTTCAGTCATGGCGAACCTCCCTTGCTATCGCTCGGGGCCTTTTCCTTCTCTTTCTCATCTCCGGTGATGATCTGCACCGGCGCATCAGGGCGCAGCCGCTCGTTGCCATGTGTGACGACGCGAACGCCCTCGCTCAGGTCGGGGTGCTTGGCGAGCAGCACGCGGTTGTTGTTCCCCGAGAGGATCTGGACCTCGGCGCGCTTTGCCGTGTCTTCTTGCGTGAGCAACATGATGTGGGTCGAGGTGACGCCACGCACGATGGAGTCACGCGAGAGCGATACGCCATCGCTGGTGCGCTCGAGGAGAATTTCGATATCGACCGCGTCGCCTGGGAGCAACCACGCGGCGGGCTCCTTGGGCGCGACGCGCAAGGTCAATGTGCGCGTGGTGGGCTCGAGCTCGGGGATGATACCCACGACCTCTCCTGTGATCTGAGCGTTGCGCCCGATGATGGTGACCTCCTTCCCGGTCTCGATCTCCTCGGCCATCGGCGCGGGCAAGGGGACAAAGACCTCCACATTTGCCGGGTCCACGAGCCGCATCACAGGTGTTCCTGGGCCGACCCAGTCGCCCGGGTCGCGCAACCTGTCCGTGATCACGCCATCGAAGGGGGCGGTGACCTTGTGTTGCGCTCGCCTGGCGCGTGCGCGGCGAATGATCGCGTCCTGGCTCGAGATCGAAGCGGCGAGGGCGCGCGCGCGGGAGCGCTCGCGCTCGGCCTCGATCTGAGGCATGACCTCGGGGCCGAGTGATTCGATGCGGTCCGCTTCGCGAAGCGCTTGCTCGCGCTCTTCGGTCAGGCGCTCTCTGGCGGCCTGCGCCTCGATGATCTCGGCAGACACCAGCGCCGTGTCGATAACGACCAGCGCGTCCCCCTTCTTGACCTGGGCGCCTTCGCGAACGGTGAGTTGTTCGATCTCACCAGATGCACCCGCCGCCAGAGTCGCTTCCTGTTTCGGCCGCACTTCGCCGAGGTAGACCTTGGAGAGCGTGATCTTTCCCGGCTGCGCCTGCTCGATTTGCACACGCGTCTTGCTTTGCTCGGGAGGGGCGTTGGCTGCGTTGGCCTGTTTTTCTGCGGCATCCTGACACGCCGTCAGCGACAGAGTGAGAAAGAGTGTCGTCAGCCATAGGGACGGCACTACAAGAGAGGGCGGCTGTCCTCGAAGGAGTTGCATGGGGGACCTGTTTTGTTCAAGTGGGGCGTGACTCGCTTTAAGAGTCATCTCGTGAGGCTTTAGGAAGCTCGTTACCGATCTAACACTCGTCAAGTGCAGAATGTGTGAAATTTTCCGTTGAGAGGGGAAAGGGAGGGTGTGTGCTTGACCTCGTATAGGGCTTGGTGTAGAACGCGCAGCCCGCGAGGTTCGGAGACGGATTTCGTGGTTTGTAATCGTCAAGCTCGCTGCCTTATTCCCTCCACCCGAATGGATGGAGGAGCGCTCCAATTTCCCGATACCCATCGAGGATAAGAGCGTCTGTTAAGGGCAGGGGCCTTGCCAAAAACGTGAAACCGGGCGCGGCGTAGACCTCGTAATGATTCGAGGATGGCGCGCCTGAACAAAGCAAGGAGCATGAAAATGGGTAAAGGACTCTTGGGTCGTAAAGTCGGCATGACGCGTCTGTTCAACGAAACCGGTGACGTGGTGCCCGTGACCATCATCGACGTCTCGAGCAACGTCGTCGTCCGCAAGAAGAGCGAGTCCGGCAAGGATGGCTACGCCGCTGTCCAGCTTGGCTTCGAGGAAGCACACAAGCTCGAGAAAGAGGGCGAGGCACCACAATGGCGCCTGAGCAAGCCTCGCGTCGGCGTCTTCCAGAAGGCTGGCATCGAGACCCCTCGCCGCGTTCTGCGCGAGCTCCGCGTGAGCGAAGAGGAGCTTGACGGCTACGAGGTCGGCGCAGAGCTTGGCGCGGACACCTTCAACTCCGGCGAGTTCGTCGACGTCACCGGCACCAGCAAGGGCCGTGGCTTCACCGGTGTCATGAAGCGTCACAACTTCAGGGGTACCAAGGCGTCGCACGGTGTGCACGAGTTCTTCCGCCACGGTGGTTCGATCGGTATGAGCGCCTATCCTGCGCGCGTCCTCCCTGGCAAGAAGATGGCAGGTCAGCACGGCAACGCCCGCGTGACCATCCAGAACCTTCGCGTCCACAAGGTCCTCGGCGAGGACAACCTGATCCTCGTCAAAGGCAGCGTCCCTGGGCCTAACGGCGGGATCGTGCTCGTGCGTTCCGCGATCAAAAAGAGCCGCGGTATCTGAGCGCGACTCTTGCTTGATGAGAAGGCACCGTGAGCCTATGATGCCTCCACCATGCGAGGCGAGGCGATGCCGTCCGAGAAGCTCAAGAAATACCTGGCTTACTACCAGAAGACGCTGCGCGATGATCCCGAGAACATCGAAGCGAGGTTGCGATTGGCGGCCTTGTTTCGAGAGATGGGGAACATCGCGCACGCGATCGAGGAGTATGTGACAGCTTCCAAGCTGCTCGCCGCTCAGGGCTTGCCCCTGGAGGCGATCGCGGCTTGCAAGGCTGTGCTCGAGCTCGACCCGACGCACACCGAGGTCCAGCTCTTCCTCGCCAGGTTATTCGCCCAGGCGCCCGACGCGGCGGGCACTGGCGCACGTATCGCGCGGCCTGTGTCGACCCCCGGCGTCGGGGTCGCCAGGCGTATCCTCACTCCTCCTCCCTCACCTGCCATTCGCCCCGCGCAGAAGATCGAGCAGCTCTCTACTGACGAGATGGCTGCCTTCGAGCGCAGCGGCGCAGAGCCAATCACGCTGGCGCAACCGAAAGGGCCAGGCGCAGACCTTGGCGACGAGGACTCCGAGGAGGATGTCCCCACTGGCGTTCATCACGCCGTCGATCCCAGCCCCGCGATGAACGTCGACAGGACCGAGTCCGCGACCGTCTCGGCGCGACCTCCAAAACCTGTCACCCCCGTTTCGTCACCCGCCACAGAGACTGTGGTCAAGTCCGTCGCGGCCTCCGAGTCGACGCGCGCTTACCAGACGCTCGATCCTCGCGCGTTCGATGCATCGAACGCCAGCCCGGATGATACGGTGATGATCCCGCTCGACGAGCAGACGAGCGTGACCTCGTACCCCGCCTCTCCGACGGCCATGGGGCGCAAGGAGGTCACCTTCGCCGCGCCTCCCGAAGAGATCGCGAGGTTGCGAAGTCAGACCACGGACGAGATGCGCGAGACCGTCGAGTTCTCCTACATCGACGAGCTGCGCAAGACGCAGGCGGTCGATCCCGAGCAGATCCAAATCTCACTCGAAGAGAGCTCGCAACCTCCCGCGTTGCCTGCCTCCTTGCTCTCGCTCGACCACCGCCGCGAGACGCTCCCCATCACCGAGGCGGTTGGCACCGATGGGTTGATGACAGGACGCTGGCATCCTATCGATCGCAACCTCGAGAAAGAACTCAAGAAGGACCTCGAGGATGGGCTCTCCAAGTCGACAGAGCCGCTCATCGACGAGACCACGCTCGAGCAGGACAAGCGGGACGCGAACAAGGAGGAGACCTTTGATCTCAAGGTCTTCGATATGGCGGGGATGGATCTCGAGAACTCCTCGTTCGACTCCTTGCTCGACGAGCTGAGTGATGGGGTGCGCGAGCGCCTCGATGAGTTGGACTCCGAGCCGTTTGTCACCGATGGGACCTCGAAGTCAGTGCGCATTAACCGCGAGGATCTCCCCGACATCCCGCTCTTTAGCAACGTCAACCACCGCGCCTTCGTGAAGTTCCTCGAGAGCGTCGAGGCGCGAGACTTCGAAGCGGGCGAGACGATCGTCGAGCCCAATCACGAGCGCCGCTGCATCTACATCATCGCGCGGGGCAAGACGCAGGCGAGCAAGCTCGTCGATGGTCAGGAGCTCTTCCTCGGAGAGTTCGCTGAAGGGGATTTCTTTGGCGAGTTCGAGCTGCTCACCGGGCGGCCGAGCGCGGCCAGGATCGTCGCCTCGACAAAGACCACCGTGCTGGTCGTCACCGAGGAGGCAATTCATGGCGTCGCGGAAGAAGACCCCGAGATCTGGGACACGCTCTGGGATGTTTACCACATCCGTATGCTCAACAACCTGATGGCCTCGAACACCATTTTCCGTCATCTGCCGAGCACGACCCGTGACGAGGTGCTCGATCTGTTCGAAATCGAGGAGCACGCTCCCGGCAAGGTTGTCCTCGAGCCGGACGAGCCATGTCGCTTTGTCTGCCTTGTCTTGTTCGGTGAGCTCAACCTCGAACCGACCGACCCCAAACTCCCCAACAAGATCTTGCGCGAGGGGGAGTTCTTCGGGTTTGTCGCGAGCCTCTCGGATGAAGCCTGCCGCGCGCTGATCACGGCCACGCAGGACACCACATTGCTCTGCCTCTCCGCCACGCACTTCCGGCAGTTGACGCGACAACACGCCGGGATCGCGCGCGAGATCCGCGCCATGCTCCGCTCGCGCGTCACGCGCAACGATCTCTTCCTCACTGGCATCACGCGCTACGCTGACACGGGGCTCGAAAACTAGTTCCTGATCTGTGGCTGCGGTCGTCGTGCCGAGCAAAAAAGAAGCCGCCGAAAAATTATGCTGCGAGGTTTCGGATCGACTGAGTCCGTCCAGCATAATTTTTCGGCGGCTTCTTTTTTGCGGGCGAAGCGCTGGTGATTCGCGCGATTCATATGGTGGACAGAGATAGCATCGGTGTGAGACCTTGCCGCCTTCCTATCTTACAAGGTTCCCCAAGCGCGAGGATGAAGGGATGGCGACACGAGAAGATGAACTCTTTGGAGAACTCCGCTCGATGATTCACGGCGAGCGCAGCAAGCAGGCTTTCAAGGAGCTTTGCGTCTGGGCTGCAAAGCTCGAGCAGGAGAAATCTGGTAGCTTCTCTCAGGAGATGCTCGCTTACGCGAAGGAGAACCTCCGCTCCTGGTCTCCCTACACCACATCGCTCTCGATGCAGTGTCACGAGCCAGAGCGCGTCGCGTCGGTCCCATGGCTTCCTATCATTGGTGGCGTGACGCTCGATGGCTTCGCGAGCCACCCGGTAGGGCAGGTCGTCGAACAACTCACGCACCTTCCTCCACTGGCACACCTCGGCATCGTCGGGTTGTCCATCCGCCAGAAGGAGTTCATCGAGGCGATCGAGGCTGGTCTCTTTGACGGGTTGCGTTCGATCGAGATTCGCAACTGTCCGCTGCGCACGCAGACGTTCGAGCCGCTCATTCAACTGTTGGCCGAGCGCGAGGGGTTGGCGGATCTGGAAGAGCTTCGCTTCACCAACTGCAACATCAAGGCAGCTCACATCGAGCTGTTGTGCAACTCGTCGCTGCCGGGTCGCTTGCGTGTGCTTGGTCTTGGCAGAAACACCAGCGTGAAGAGCGCTGGCGCCAAAGCATTGCTCCGATCCATCACGAAGTTCGAGCGCCTCGAGCGCCTGTTGCTCGAGGAGACCGGCCTCAACAACGCCGCAGCCAAGTTGCTCGCGAGCGCGACGTTTCCACAGACGCTCGTGCACATCGGGCTCAGCGGCAACGAGATCAAGGCCGCCGGGCTCAAGGCGCTGGCGAAGGCCAAACGATCCAGGATGCTCGCTGATCGATCTGGCGAGCAGTTGCTCGATACCTCGAGCTTTGCCTTCGATGAGGCCGCGGTTCGCGCCTGCGCAAAGGATGGCATGTTCGAGGATATCACACGCTGGAGGATGGGAGGTTGGCACTCGGAGCTGCCATCGCTCGATGTGGTGCGCGAGGACGCAGAGTTCGAGAAGCTTCGCGAGCTCAATTTCAGGGATCTCTACGTCGAGGACCAGGAGGCGTTCGTGGCTTTTGTCGAATCGCTCGAGTCCCTCGACAAGCTCTACTTCGTGCCTCACGAGGACGAGACGATGATTCGTCTCTTGAAGGCGCCAGCCCTGCGACACACCCGAGAGCTAAACCTTGGCTTTGGCGATGCTCATGGGGTCGAGGCGCTGTCGGAGTTGCTCGACTGGCCAGGTTTGGGGCAGGTCAAGGTGTTGTCTGCGCGCTGCGAGGCCACCAAGGGGAGCAAGGAATATCACCGCGCGCTGGAATCTGGCGAGTTCTACGAAAACGCCGTCTTCGATGACAAGGCGGATCTCTGGTCTCACAAGAGGTACGAGCTCGAGCCCGAGGACGAGTGCGTCTACAGCGATGGGCGCATGTCCTCGAAGTGGATCATCAAACACGCCTGGAAGCAGTGACGCTGCGTTGCTCAGGCGACCGTGCCGGTGAAGAACATGATGGCGCCGTGGAGTTCGTGGCGTAGCTCCAAGAAGTCGGCCGACTCCAGGTCATGGAGCAAGAACTCCGGCGCGCGCAACATCGGATAAATCCCCGACTGCTCGAGACGATCGAGCGTCGCGTCGGCGATGTACTCCTGGCCTCGCACCAGCGCCGAGCCTGAGAGAAACCCTCCCTGCTTTAAACAACGCTTGAACTCCGCGAGCGTCGCTTGCCGGTTCAAAAAGGTTTGCAGCCCGTTAAAGCTCTGCATGCTGTCCACGACACCAGGGCGCAGCGGCATATTCTCATAGTCAGCGCGCAGCAGGTGCACGGGTTGCTTTAGATGCGCCAGCCGCTTCTTTGCTTGCCTGAGCATGTTCCACGAGCGATCCACGCCAAGAATCGTCACGTCGTGATAGCTCGCCGTCACCTTGTCCAAAACCAGCCCGGTCGAGAGCGGCGCGCGCAAATACACGCCTCCATTGGCTCTTCCGAGCGCGCGGTTTTCGCTATCGACCCAACGAAGCGGCGGACAACGCCACACCGCCAAACTCAGCACCGGCGCGCCAAGGTGATAAACACCCGCCACGAGGTTGAGCAATGTCTCGGTGCGGTAGACGCCCGGCTCGGGTGTATCACTGGGAGGAATGAGGTCGGGGATGCCATCGACGATGGGGTATTGCGTCTGACAGGCGACGCAGTCGAGCGTGGGGAGCCGCTTGCTCCCCAGCACCAGCTCTTCGTGGTGGCAATGCGGGCAGCGCAACAGCGCGAGCAGGGAGGAGGAGATCATGCCTTGCCTTGTTTTAAGCGAGTGGGAGGGCGTTCAATTCTTGCACTCGGCCTTGTAGAGCGCTTCGATCTCCTTGGCTCGCTCGCCCTTGGAGACCGCGCGCAAGGTCGCAGGCATCGCCTCGAGGGTAGGGCAGTGGTCTGCTTGAGCCTCGAGCGCCTGATCGAAGTAAGCGAGCGCGCGCTCCTGATCCGGCTTGCGTTGATAGAGGGTGTGGATGGCGCGCACGTAGTTGAGCCCGGCGTGGTTCTCGTTGCCGCGGCTTGCCGCCATCGAGAGGTACTCGCCAACGTTCTTGTCTTGCCAGCCGACCTTGTTCGCCCAGGCGAGCGCGCGTTGCAGGTAGGCTTCCGTCAGGAACCATGTGGGGGCGTTGCTGTCGGTGAGCAGCGTCGTTGCCTTCTGGAGGTTCTCCTCGGCGTCCTTGAAGCGCTCCTGGCGTCGGCGAAGTTCTCCCAGCGCGAGCCAGGCGTAACCTCCCCAGATGGGATCACTCAGGTGCTTTTTGAGTGGCTCGGTGGCTTCCTCGAGCTTGTTGACGCGAACCTGCGCGTAGGCAAAGAACACGGCAGCCTCGGTGCTCGTCGGCGCGAGCTCCTTGGCGCGCTTGAGTTGAGAGTAGGCTTGAACGTAGCGCTCGGAGTGAAACGCGTAGAGGCCGAGCAACAAGATGACGCGAGGATCATCGGGGGCCTGTTTCTTGAGCGCGTCGACGAGCTTCTGAGCTTGCTCGGCGCGATCCGAGAGAATCAATGTCCTGGCGAGCGCGACGCGCACGGTGATGTTCTCGTGCTCGGTCAGGGTATCGAGTGATTCGAGCGCCCGGATCGAGTCATCGGTCTTGCCCATCTGGGCCATGACATCAGCGCGCGTGACCTCTCCTGGGACGTTATCCTCCACGAGCTTGTGCGCATCCTGGCAATATCCGTAGGCGCGCTCGAGCGCGCCACGGCGCGCGAACACCCGGCAGCGGTCGAAGAAGATCGGCGCGTCGAACTCGCTCGCCGCGAGCGCTTGCGAGAAGCGCTTGTCCGACTGCGCCTCGAGGTCCTTGCGCTTCTGGTTGCTCTCTTCTTGTTGCGCAGCCAGTGCCTTGACGAGCGCGCCCACATGCAGCACGCCCGCGGAGCTGGGGTGCCTGTCGATGAGCTTGTCGAGATCCTTGTCGATGGTGTTGATATGCGCTGGCGCAGCCAACACGCGCGTGAGCATGGCGTGTGCCTCGGCGACGCCGCGCGGGTCCTCATCCTTTGCGACCGCCTCGTAATACTTTTGCGCGCGCGTGTAGTCCTGCATCTGGAGCGCGGCGTCGCCCTGAAGCATGAGCTTTGCGGGGAGGGCGTCCGGTGCCTGTTCGAGGATCTCGAGCGCCGCACGAGGTTCACCCGCGAGCAGTGAGAGCTTCGCTTGCAGCAGCGGAATCAATGGGGACTTGCTCACCTTGGAGAGCTTCTTGATTCGCGACTGCGCGGCGTTGCTTTGCCCGGTCTCGAGCATGAAGTCGATCAGGGCGATCGATGGCTCGGGGCGTTCCGCGCAGAGTGCCTCGGCTTCGGTAAGCAGCGAGCGCGCTTTCTTGATGTCGGCGCTCGCGCTGTAGTGAGACGCCAACGCCTGTGAGATCATGGCGCGCGTGCAATCCGGGTAGGTGCTCTCGTCTTCGCGCGCCTGCTCGAGCGATCGTACGATCTTGTTGAGCTCACCATCGGGGAGGTTGGTGAGCTGGACCATGATCATGTTGGCGTCGAGGTGCTCCTCTTCAGACAATTTGAGCGCAGCCTTGAGCGGCGGGAGGGCGTCCTCTCCGACGTTGAAGGCCGCCAGGCCAACGTACTTTTGTTGGCGTATCGAGAGCGTGGAGCTCTCGCGCATTGGCAGCGTGGCGAGCCATGCTTGCTCGGGTTGCCTGGTGGCGAGCAGCGCGTCGATGACCGGGAGCAGCATGTCGAAGTCACCCGGTTTCGCCGAGCTCGCCCTCCTGGCGAGCTCGAGCGCACCGAGCGGGTCTTCGCTCATCTTGATATAGGCGCTGGCAGCCAGGATCTGCGGGTGATCCTTCCCGAGCACCTCGCTGGCGTTCGAGATGTGTTCGCTCGCCATGAAGCTGCCTGGCTTGCCGTACTGATACTCGAGCGAGGCCGAGAGGATGGCGAGGTCGCCGAGCAGGCGGTGTTTTCGGGCCGAGCCCTCGAGGCTTGGCAAGAAGGACAACTCACCAGCGATCAGGTTGTCGATCCCTTCGCCCAAAAAGCTGGCGCGTGTTCTGGCGTCGAGGAGTTGATTGTAACCCGCTTTCCTGCCCTGGAAGGTGTCCTGGCGGATGTTCGTGAGCGCCGAGAGCGCGCGCTCGTCGAGCTGCTTCATCAGCGAATGATCTGCCCCGTAGAGCATGCCGATGATCGATGCGCTCGAGACCACGAAGATAAACAAGACGCCGAGGATGACCTTTGCGACCTTGGAGGTCTTCTTTTTCTCGCCCGGTGCGCCTGCGCTCGCGCGCGTATCGAGTGAGGGTTGTTGGGTGCGTTGTCTCGGGCGTTGATCCTCGGCGACCGAGGAGATCTCTTCGAGCTGGTTTGGCTCCATGTCGAGCTGGAGCGAATCCTCGGAGAAGGTCCTCGATTGCGCGTTCTGCCGCTGCGCGGGCTGGCGTGGCTGAGGTGGAACCGAGGGGCCACCGATCGCGGGGCGCGCGCCAAATGAGGGCGCGTCCGACGCGGCGGGGAGCTGCGCGTGGTGATCGATCTGGAAAGGGGGCGCCGAAGAAACCGACTTTGGCGCGTCCTCTCCCGAGAGCGAGAACAAATCACTCGGGCTCCCGAACGCGCCCACTTGGAGGTCGCTCTGATCGGTCTCCATGCTGTTGTCGGGCATGGCAAACCGCGCGGCGAGCGAGGGGTTGCCGAGCATGGGCATCGAGCGATCTGCTGGTGCTTGCTGCTGTTGCTGCTGAGGTTGCTGCTGAGGTCCTTGTTGCCCCGGTTGCCCACCGAAGGGGATCGCGTCGGGCGGCATCGCGCGTGTCTGCGCGCTGCCCTGGTACTGTTGTTGGATGCTAAAGGACTCTTCATCACCGAGCGCGCGCGTGCGGTGCCCGTGGGCGTCGAAGGTGACGTCGTCGTGGATGTCCTGTCGCGCGCGTTGTTGGACGCGGGAGAGGGCATCAGATCGGCTAAACGCCTTGGTCGGCTCCTCGTCTGAAGGACCTGCGGGCCTGTAGAGATCAGGGGAGCCTGCCAGCGTGGGCATGTCGCTCGGAGGTGGCGCGGCGGCGGTTTGCATCCTGTGAAGATGTGGCGGCGGCCCCGAGATTTGCTCGGTGTAATCCGAGAGCAGCCCCGTGTCCCAGTCGATCTGGATCGCCTCGGTCTCGTCGTTTATCGGCTCCTGGTAGGTGGAGGCTGAGTCGGCCATGGGGAGAAAGTTCTCCGCGAGGAGCGACTGCTCCATGGTCGAATCATTGGCGACATCACTACGAGGAGAGAGACCCATGCGGCGGGTCGTGAGCAGGTTCTGGAGGTTGGCGACCACAGGCGGCGCGACGCCAGCAGTGCGAGCCTGCGCGATCAGGTTTTGCGCGCGCTCGTACTCGGCGACCTCGATCAGGCATTCGCATACGAGGATCAAGGTTTGTTGATGATGCGGGCTCGAGCGCAGGATCGGGATCAACGTGATCAGCGCCTTCTGGAACTGCTTGAGCCGGAACAGCAGGTTGCCATGCGCGGTGCGAAGCGTCTCGGAGGGAGCACGTTGGACGGCGAGGCCGAGGAGGGCCGCGGCGCCTTGTTCGTCCCCCCGATATTCCAATGCGCGCGCTGCCGCCAGCAGGTCTCTTTCTGTGTGAGGGAGACCCTCGACGAGCGTTCGCTGCTCTGGTGTCGGTTGGAACAAAGCTGCTGCCTGCTCGATAAGATTCGGTCGCGTTCATTCTCGAGGCACGCACGCTTTGGC
Organism: Myxococcota bacterium; assembly: GCA_036155555.1. Classification (GTDB taxonomy): domain Bacteria; phylum Myxococcota_A; class Bradymonadia; order Bradymonadales; family Bradymonadaceae; genus JAYZVO01. The sequence continues at coordinate 19,728 of JAYZVO010000103.1, read as the reverse complement.
GTGCGGCCCCCAAAGAGAGGTGAGCCAACCCAGAAAACCTCAGTGACGCTATCACAGCCTGTTGGCCTTCGTAAAGCAGATGACCTGGGGCAAAAAGTTGACTGCACGCCGCAACAGGCCAGGATCGGGCGTGGCTGTAGAGTGCAGCCTTACACACTGACTCGATCAAGGACGACGCGATGAACACCTCTCTCCAAAGGATCTGGAGCCCTCTCACTTTAACCCTCTTTGCCTTTATGTCGCCGATGTATGCTTGCGGTCCCGCCGTCGAGCCGCTCGGTGAGGGCGCCGTCTCTCTCTCGTGGGAGGTGCTCCCTGGAGGATGCGAGCAGGAGGGCGTGGAGGAGATCGAGATCGCGCTCGAGCCAACGCGTGGCGCCTCCATCATCAACACATTTCGCTGTCGCGCCGATGACACCTCCATCGATGTCCTCGCGGGCAACTACAAACTCGATGTGCGTGGGCTGGACTCGCGCGGTCGCGCCGTGGTCGGCGCACCCACGCGCGAGATCACGGTCAGCGATGGGTACATCACAGAGATCGGCAAGAACATCGAACTGACCGCGCTCCCTGGCAGCGTCGAGGTTGGCTGGAAGTTCGCAGATGGTCGCGTCTGCGGCGCGCATGGCGTCTCCGAGATCGAGGTCACGCTCTTCGATGACGCCTCCTTCCAGGTCGCCCGTGATCGCTTCACTTGCAACGACGGCGCTGGGGTCGTCCTCGATCTCCCTCAACAGTCCTATACGATCCTCGGGAGAGCGATCGGAATGGATGGCGCAGAGATGGTTCAATTCGAGGGAACCGTCGAGGTCGCCGTCAAACGCGGCAGTGAGAGCAACGCCTCACTGGTGCTCGGGGCTTCCGAGTAGGTGTCGCCTTGACTCGAAAACGAGAGTCGAGTACCTGGGCTTGAAATCCGTGGCGGGCCCCCTGCGTTTTGGAGGGCTGGCGGAATCTCGACCGACCTCGACGGTTTCACTGGCACAAGCAAAGGGCACCCACTCCGCGGAGCCCCGCGCCTAGAATCATGCCATCGAAGCCGCTCGTGAGGTTGTCCATGTCCGACCAGCCACGCTCCTCGAAGTTTCGTGAAGGGCTCACCTTCGACGATGTCTTGCTTGTCCCCGCCGCCAGTGAGGTGCTCCCTCACGAGGTGTCGCTGGCGACAAAACTCACCACCGATATTCACCTCCGCGTCCCGCTGCTCTCGGCGGCCATGGACTCGGTCACCGAGGCCAACACTGCCATCACTATGGCGCGCCTCGGAGGTATCGGCGTCATCCACAAGAACATGCCGCTCGAGGTTCAAGCGAGCGAGGTTAGCCGCGTTAAAAAGAGCGAGAGCGCGCTGATCATCGATCCGATCACGGTCGGCCCCGACGAGAAGCTCTCGGCGGCTGTCGCCTTGATGCAGCGCTATGATATCTCCGGTTTGCCGGTCGTCGACGGCTCGAACAAGCCTGTCGGTATCCTGACTCACCGCGACATCCGCTTCGCCAATGACCTCGATAAACCTGTCTCGAGTTTGATGACCAGAGCCTTGATTACGGCGCCAGAGGATGCTCCTCGCGCCGAAGCAAAGCGCCTGATGCACGAGAACAGGATCGAGAAATTGATCGTCGTTAACCGCGATGGGACATTGCGCGGGCTCGTCACCATCAAGGATATCGAAAAGCAAGAGAAGCACCCGCACGCCGCGAAAGACTCGCATGGCCGCCTGATCGTCGCCGCCGCGATCGGACCTGGTGGTGATCGCGACGAGCGCGTCGAGGCGCTCGTCGCCGCAGATGTCGATGTGATTGTCGTCGACACCGCGCACGGTCACTCCCGCGGCGTGATCGAGTCGGTGCGTTTGCTTCGCCAGCGCTACCCGGATCTCCAACTCATCGCTGGCAACGTCGCCACCGCTGGCGCCACCGAGGCGCTCATCGACGCAGGCGTCAACGCCGTCAAGTGCGGCGTCGGCCCCGGCTCGATTTGCACCACGCGCATCGTCGCTGGCGTGGGCGTCCCACAACTCACCGCCATCATGGATTGTGTCCGCGTGGCCGAGCCACGCGGCATCCCGATCATCGCTGACGGCGGCATCAAGTTCTCGGGCGACATCGTAAAGGCGCTCGCTGCGGGCGCGAGCACGGTCATGATCGGGAGCCTGTTCGCTGGCACCGACGAGGCGCCCGGCGAGAAGATCCTCTATCAGGGGCGAGCCTATAAACTCTATCGCGGGATGGGGAGCATCGGCGCGATGCGCAAGGGGTCCTCGGATCGCTACTTCCAGGAATCCTCCAACGACAAGCTCGTCCCGGAAGGGATCGAGGGGAGGGTGCCTTACCGTGGCAGCCTCTCGGATAACGTCTTCCAGTTGTTGGGAGGTTTGCGCGCCGGGATGGGCTACGTGGGCGCCGCGGGCATCGACGCGCTCCGCCATGATGCCGAGTTCATTCGCATTACCTCGGCGGGCCTGCGCGAGAGCCATGTTCACGATGTGATCGTCACCAAGGAAGCGCCAAACTACAAGACGGGCTGACACGCGTCTTCCTCTCCCTGACATCCTGTGCTTCTTCATTCATGATCGAAACCACGCATTGACCTGAGAGCGCCCTGATGATTCTGATCCTCGACTATGGAAGCCAGTACACGCTCCTTATCGCACGCCGCGTGCGCGAGATGGGGGTCTACTCCGAGGTTTGGCCTTGCAATGATCCTCGCGTCGAAGCGCAGGTGCTCTCGGGCACTGGCGAGCGCGAGATCGAGGGGATCATTCTCTCTGGAGGACCCGCCAGCGTCACCATCGAGGGCGCCCCGCAGCTCGCCGGAGGGTTGCTCGACCTCGGCGTCCCGATCCTCGGGATATGCTACGGGATGCAGGCGATCTCGCACGCGCTCGGCGCGTCGATCTCGCCCGCTACGGTGCGCGAGTACGGTCGCACCGAGCTCATCGTCGAGCAGTCCGTCGGGTTGCTCGAGGGCTTTGACCCTGGCGCGAAGACGCAGGTCTGGATGAGCCACGGAGACTCCGTGGAGAACCTCCCCGAAGGCTTCACCAGGATCGCTACCACAGAGAATGGTGTCCTCGCCGCCATCGGCAACAGCGAGCGCTCCATCTATGGCGTGCAGTTCCACCCGGAGGTCGCGCACACCACCGAGGGCGCGAAGATGCTCGAGAACTTCGTCTTTGGCGTCTGCCAGAGCGCGAAGAGCTGGCAGCTCTCGGACTTTCTCGAGGATGAGGTCGCCAGAATCCAGGCGCGCGTCGGTGAAGAGGAGCGCGTGATCTGTGGTCTCTCTGGTGGCGTCGATTCATCTGTCGTCGCAGCGATCTTGCACCGCGCCATCGGCGAGCGTCTGACCTGTGTGTTTGTCGACAATGGGCTGCTTCGTCATCAGGAGGCAGAGAATGTTCGCGAGGTCTTCGAGGAACACTTCGGCGTGGATCTTCGCGTGGTCGATGCCAGGAGAGACTTCCTCGATGCGCTGGCTGGCGTGGAGGACCCGGAGGTCAAGCGCAAGCGGATCGGAGAGGTGTTTATCCGCGTCTTCGAGCGCGTCGCGAACGAGATCGAAGGGGCGGCGTATCTGGCGCAAGGGACGCTCTACCCGGACGTGATCGAGTCGGTGTCGGTGCGAGGTCCATCTGCGACCATCAAATCACACCACAACGTCGGCGGCTTGCCCGAGCATATGAACTTCGAGCTGATCGAGCCATTGCGAGAGCTGTTCAAGGACGAGGTTCGCGATCTTGGTCGAGAGCTCGGGTTGCCCGAGAAGATGATCGATCGCCACCCGTTCCCAGGCCCTGGTCTGGCGGTTCGTATTCTTGGCGATATCACCGAGGAGCGCCTGGCGATCGTGCGCGCCGCTGATCATATCTTTATCGACATGCTTCGGCGCGAGGATCTCTATCACGCCGCGTGGCAAGCGTTCGCCGTCTTGCTCCCGGTGCGCACGGTCGGCGTCATGGGGGACGCGAGGACCTATGATCAAGTCATCGCGCTGCGCGCTGTGACCTCGACTGATGGCATGACCGCGGATCGCGCGCACCTCCCGATGGACTTCCTCGGCCGCGTCTCCGATCGCATCATCAATGAGGTGCGCGGCGTCAATCGGGTCGTCTATGACGTCTCGAGCAAACCTCCAGCGACCATCGAGTGGGAGTGAAATCAGTGACGCTGGCTTTTTTGCCAGCGTCGCCATGTTGCGTTAAGACAATAGCGTAGGGGACTTACTGTCTTTGTCCTACACGAGACGCAACCCACTCCGAGATGCCACCACGCGAGGTAGCCATGGTCGGCCACGCCTTCACACGATCGCTCCAGTTGTCCATCTTCGCGCTCGCTGCGCTCACGCCGCTCGCCACGAGCGATGTGGCGCACGCGCAGGAGAGCAAGCGCGACACACCGCTCATGGTCTTCTTGACCGAAGAGGTGCGCGTCGAACAGGACTCGCGGGATGTCGCGTTTTGGTGGAAGGACTTCGCCTCGCCAGTGTGGACCGAGACAGATCGCGCCCTGACCCGAGCGCTCGAGCGCTCGGGCGGAGTCGTCGCCAGGCCGGGCGCCGCAGGAAAGAAGGTCTCTCGCCTCTACTCCACGCCTTACCTCCCCGATGAGAACGCTGCGTCGCTGGCGGGTTTGCTCGGTTCGAGCGACGCGTTCGTGGGGGCAGTGATTTACGAGGTGATCCCATCCGAGCTCCCGGTCGCAAAGGTCGGGTGGCGCGCTCTTGTCAGCCTGGAGCTGGTGGACGCGGCCACACAACGCCCCGTCGGCCAGCGCATCGTGATCGAGCGCGTGGTGTTCGCCAACAGCCAGGAGGCTGGGCTCAAGGAGGCGCGGGCGCAGGTCGCCGATGGTCTCGCCAAGCTGATGCTCCGCACGAGGCAGCGCGCCAAGGGGCCAGTCGGGCTCGCCGCAGACACGAAGCGCACGGAGCCTTACGTCGTGTTGCGCAAGGGGGAGCGGAGCTCGTCGCTCGAGACATTGCGCCGCTCGTTGCTCGCTGTCGAAGGGGTCGATGATGTGGTGATCCGATGGGTCGCGCGCGGTCACATCGCGCTCGAGATCAACCCCGGGAAGGTCGATGATCCGCTCCTTGTGCAACGCGCTGTGCAGGCGGTGACGGAGCAACCTCCCGGTCCGGTGAACTTTGCCATCGGTCAGGACGCCAGCGTCGAGAACGCGATCCTTGTCGACCTCGTCGAGCAAATCACACCTCCTGAATAGGAATCTCTGTCGTTCTCGACCACACATGGCGAGGTTCGGGTTGACGTTGACCCTGGCCTCTTCCACTTTGTTCTTGTTCGAATGAACAGATGCAACTGGGTGGATGAATGACCGAGCCTGTGTGGACGAGGTGCTCTCGTGAGTGACGTGTTCCCCGAAGGCCAGCCAGAGGAGACCTCCGCGCGCGAAGAGCGCGAGGCGCTCCAGGCATGGCACAAGTATGGGAAGTATCCCTATCTGCTGGCCAAGTTCGCGTTCTTTGGCGCGATTTGTGTGCTCCTCTTCGTGTGCTTGCGCACGGTGGAGAGCGTGGCCTTTCCGCTCTTTCTGAGCTTGCTTACAGCCTACCTTCTCGATCCTCTCATCGATCGATTCGAGGAGAAGAACATCGACCGCACGCTCGCCATCGCGATCGTGATCTTGTTGATGGGGCTGGGGTTCGTGTTGCTCGTGCTGGTGCTTTACCCGCTCGTGGCGCGGCAGGTGATCAACGTCGCGCAGAAGTTTCCAACTCTGCTCGATACGTTGCAGACCAAGGTCATCCCCTGGCTGCAATCGCAGGCGGGCTTCGAGATGCCGGTCAACCTCCAGACGGCGGTCACGCAGTATGGTGAAGAGCTCAAGTCGGCGGCGCCGACGATCTTCAAGAAGGTTGGCGATTGGGGCACGGGCCTGTTGACTCAGACAGGCGTGATCGTGGCGAGTTTGCTCAACCTGATCATGATCCCGATCTTCACGTTTTATTTCCTGCGCGACTTTGACAGGATGAAGGATGGCGCAGCGCAGTTCATCCCGCTCTATCGCCGCGGCGTGGTCGTCGACAGGTTGTATAAGATCGACGATGTGGTCGGCGCCTGGTTTCGCGGTCAGATTCAGGTCTCGTTGATCCTGGCTGCGCTGTACGGGGTAGGGCTCGGGACCGCGTTCGCGGTCACAGGCCACGAGGCGTTCGATGGGTTCGCGCTCGGCGCCATCTCGGGGTTGCTCAACGTGATCCCATATGTCGGCTTCGCCGTGGGTTTTGTGCTCTCGGTGTTGGTCGTTTTGATCGAATGGACCGGTTGGGGCTCGCTTATTGGCGTCTTGATCGTATTTTCGGTTGTACAGGGGCTCGAAGGCTACGTGATCACGCCCAAGGTGGTCGGTGAGAAGGTCGGCTTGAGCCCTGTCGCTGTGATTATCGTATTGTTGCTCGGGGGAGAGTTGGCTGGGTTGCTCGGCGTCTTGCTCGCGATCCCTGTCGCGGGTGCGTTCAAGGTGCTGCTCCCCGACATCATCGGGATGTACAGGCAGTCCGCGTACTTCACCGGGTCTGATCCGAGCGCGCTCGAGATGATGCACCACGATGATCTCGAGAAGAAGCGGGCCTACAAGGAACCTGACGCGGCAGCCGAGGCTACCGCGCAGGAGTCGCCGCCAGTCGATGATGCCGCTGCCGATGAGGTCGATGAGGCCGAGTCACTGGATGACGTAGGTGAGCTTGAAGGCGAAGAGGAGATGAACGACGCGGTGGCCGAAGAGGCGCCGCCCGCCGATGATTCGGTGGAGGAGGGGGACGAGGAAGCCTCCGAAGTGGCGAGCAAAGATCCATCGGATGTGCAGGACGAGGAACCCGAGCCTGCGGATGTGGTCAAACCTTCGAGGGCAAGTTCCGAGGAGGAATGAGCGAACCTCGCTGGACTTCGCTCGCCAGAATTGGATACGATCAGGGCAGTCCTGAGAGTCGTGACAAGTATGCAACCCGACGCGATGAAGGCGTCGACCTCGTGCAGAGAACAAGGAGCCCGAGAACGTGAGTCGAGAACAGGAAAACAAACTCCGTGAGGAGATCCAGCAGTTGATCTCAGGCAAGTATGCTTCAATCGATCCTGTGAGGGTTTCGATCCTGTTGGAGGCACTCTCGGTCGAGTTCGAGGAGGTCGCGCGCAACGAGCGCTCGAAGCCTCCTGTGGGCTACGCCTCGACGCCCGGCTCCAGGGTTGCCGCATCGAACAACAAGCGCCCTGGTGGGAACGCGGACGCGAGCTCGTCGGTCGACTTCCTCGAGATCTCTATCGTCGCGGTGGACGAGCACCAGGTCGCCAGCCTCTTGAATCAAATCGTCAACGTCGGCGCCTTGATGATGGAGGTCGATAGCCCCGTCAAACTCAATGAGTTTGTCACGCTCGCGATCGAGTACGAGCCGCTCCAGTTCAGCATGGAAATCACAGGGCGCGTGGTCAACATCTCTTCGCGAGGCACGGCCATCGAGGTCATGAAGCTCGAGCGTGAGGATCGCGCCGCGCTCGAGAGCCTGTATCAGGATTACCAGCACTTGCTCCACGACGGGTCTGCGAGCAATTCTCAGGACGAGGCATCCGAACCTTCGCGTGCGCCTGCCTCGAACGCTCCTGCGGCTGCACCTGCGGCGTCCACGCGCTCCACGCGTGAGGGGACTCCGGCGCGCTCTGCGGTCTCGAGGACCTCTGAGGGGCCCATGGCGCGGCTCGGCTCCACGCTGGATAGCGCCCGATTCACCGTGCGTCGGCAGGTGGCCATCACCAAGCCCGACGAGCAGGTCGCCAACATCGCCGCGATGAACGAGCCCGAGAACAAACCCGATCAGGGCAAGGCGCAAAAACGCGAGGAGTTTTACGGCCCTCAGACACACTGGATCGAGCCACAAGGTGATCCTGATCGCATCGAACAGCTCACCGACGAGCGCATCCTCGATATCTTCCTCCAACTCTCGGGGCATGCCTTCTCCGGGATGCTCCAACTCCGGCAGGCGCCAGAGAAGAAGGGGAGAGAGGAGCTTATCTGGCAGCTCCTGTTCGACAGCGGTTTTTTGGTCGAGGCGTCCAGGCGCCCGCGCGCACCAAGAATCGAGCTCGGGCATATGCTCCTGCTCGCCAACCGCATCAAGAAAGAGGACCTCTCTATCGCCGCTGCGCACGCAGACGAGCACCTGCTGCCGATCGAGCGCGGGTTGCTCGAGCTCGATTTGCTCGAGCCCAACGCGCTGCGCCAGTCTTTGGCGGGTCGCTTGACCTTCGTGCTCCGCAGGTTGTGTAGCGTCACCAAAGGGACCGTCGAGATCTATAGCGAGGAGAGCTTGCCCGCTGGCTACCTCCCCACGCCACCCTTGCGCGTGCACGTGGCGATCGAGCGTACCGTCTTCCAGTTGCTCTTCGAGCAGCTGCGTCAGCTCTCGGTGCGCGAGCGCGAGAAGCAGGCTTACGCCGAGCTCGACGCGTACCCCGAGTCTGGTCCTGAAGAGGTCGATCGCGTCGAGCGCGCGCTGACCAACGAGGATCACCTCAAGTTCATCCGTCGCCTCGCGACGGGGCGCCGCAGGTTGCGCGAGGTGATCACCGAGAGCCCCTTGAGCGGCTCGGACACGTTCGCCATCCTCTTCGCGCTTCACCGTATGGGGCTCTTGAGGTTTGACCGCTCGCTCCACCACACGGTCGTGCGCGAACGCTATCGCGAGAACGTGACGGTCAAATACCTGAGTGTGCACAAGGCTTCCTACTTCGAGGTCTTGAACGTCCACTGGTCGAGCTATGACGAGGTCATCGAGCGCGCCTACAGCGAGCTTGTCCAACAGTTCGACCCGAGCCAGGTCCCCGAGAACCTCGAGAAAGAGGTCCATCAACGCGTGTCCGATATTCGCGAGCGCATCGAGTCGGCCTACCAGGTCCTCGCGCGTCGCGAACACCGCCACGCCTACCGCACGCGCATCATGCCCGAGTACAAGCTCGCGCACGCGATCCCGCTCTTTCTAAAGCAATGCGAGTTGGCGCAGCGGCGCAATCAGATCGAGGAGGCATGCGACAGCCTCAAGCGCGTCCTCGAGCTCGACCCCAACCACGAAACCGCCCGCGCGCAGCTCGCCGGGTTCGAGCAACGCCTCAAAGGGGACCTCGCCGAGAACAGCTCGTCGATGCCGATCTAAATCCCCACTACATCGAACTTTTCCGACGGCCCATCACATCGATGGGCCGTTTTCTTGTCCTCCTTTTTAAGCGTGCTACGGTGCATGTAGGATACACGCCGTAAACGTGAGATGTGAGCGATGGGAAAGAGCAACAAAAGACGCAGTAAGACTTCGAAGCCGCCACGGCCACCGCGCCAGTTTGGCAAGACTTTGACCTGGACCGTGCTCCTCTCGCTGGTATTCAGCGCGGGCTTGATCGTGGGCCAGAGGATGCTCAAGCAGCGCTCCACGCCTGCGCTGGTCTCCGTCGCGCGTGCTTCCCAGACCAACCCCGCTGACCAGAAAAAGGGCGCCGCCTCGAAGGAGGGGGCGAAAGAGGGGAAGGGTGAAAAGAAGGATGCGCCCGCAAAGGATGACCTCTCGTTCTCGTTCTACGAGCGCCTTGGCACCGAGAAGCCGTCCTCGCTCGGCAAGATCGATCCTGGCAAGAAGAGCGGCGAGCAGTTGCCCGCGCGTTATACGCTCCAGGTCGGCTCGTTTCCTTCGCTCAAGCAAGCTCAACGCAGCCTGCGCGAGCTGGAGAAGGGGGGCGTCGAAGCCTTCATGAGCGCCTCGGATGTGCCCGACAAGGGCAAGGTCTATCGCGTACGCGTCGGCAAGTTCCACACCATGGACGAGGCTCGCCAGTTCCAGGGCGAGCTCAAGCGACAACGCGAAGTCGAAGCGTTCGTCATGCCTCTTTAAAAACCACGCTGCTCCGTTTCGAGGTTTGCACTGAGTTTTGCTTGGGGCGCCTTGTTGCATGTTTCGCAGAACGCAGAACATGCCCCCCCAAACGCGCCTGCGCCCCCCCAAAACGCGCCTGCATTCTTGAAGCACAGAGTTGTTTTTGGATCTCAGTGCGCTAGCGAAGGTGAGACGGCGCGTTTTTGCCCCCCCATTTCGGCGCTGCGCTTGAAATAGGGGGGAAACTCGCGCTCCGTTTCGAAGTTGGCGTCTCGTGTAGGGGAGCTTCGTTGCAAGTCGAGCAGAACGCGTGACATGCCCCCCGCTCCTCACTTCGTTCGTCGCTGCCCCCCAAACAGCACTTCGTTTGTTGGGGGGCGCCCTCGCGATGATTTCGGCACACAGGTTCGCAAAGAGTGCCCTCGTGGAACTCACCGCTAATTTCGAAGCGCCAAGACGCAAAACGCCAACGTGAAGTCGGAGCGCGAGGGAAACCCCCAAACTTGGGGGTCGCAAACGCGCCGTATTCCTTTGCTGTGGCACAGCGCTCGGAAGAAACGCAGTGCTACACATCGGCAGGCGCGATTTGCGGGGGGCATGTTCCGCGTTCTGCTCGACCTGTATCGAAGCTCCTCTCCGCGAAACGCCAACCTCGAAACGGAGCGCGAGTTTCCCCCCTATTTGTAAAAATGGGGGGGCGAAAACGCGCCGTCTCACCTTCGCTAATGCACGGTGGCCCAAAGACAACTCCGCGCTTCAAGAATGCAGGCGCGTTTTGGGGGGGATTGCTCCGCGCGCCTCGCGCCTTTTTATCCCCGGCGCGCATTCCTCTTGGAGAGACGCTCGCGCGTGTCGAAATTTATCCTCGAGATCACCCGTCGCCTTGCCCGCCACAAAACCACAACCCGATGTCACAATCACTGGCATCGAATCGGTTGAAATGTTGGAGGCGTGCTCGACGGTTTACCTCATGTTAAAATCATCGCGGGCGGCGCCTCCAATTCAATACGGCCGCTCCCAAACCCTCACCCACGAGGCTTCGCGCTAATCATGCTGGCTCCACCATCGACACGCGTCTCGACGGCGCAAATCGGTTGGTTCATCGGGATCTCGATCGGCCTCCACCTGCTCCTGCTTCCAGGCGCGCCGTGGTTTCTATCGAACCTCGATGACGGTGAGGCTCTGCCCGTCACGCAGCCAACGCAAATGCGCGTACGCGTCGTAGAGGAGCCGAGCGCTGTCAGCCCCACGTTCGCGGAAGCGACGCGCGCGCCGTTGGACAGCGAGAAGAAAGAGAAAGAGGAAGAGGAGAAAGAGAAGGAAAAGAAGAAGGAGCAGGCCGAGAAGCTCCCTTACTTCTACGATCCTATCATTCACGAAGAAGAAGAGGCCCCGACCAAGGCCACCGTCCTCTCGCGGCAAGCTCGCAAGACGGAGAAAGAAACCGTCAAGAGCGGTGAACCCGGCGCGAAACAGCTCGCGCTCGTTCGCGCGCGCGCCGATGACCCCTCGCGTCAGGATCGCCCCGCCGTCGAGGCAAAGGGCACCGACACCGAGCGCGAAGACGATCTCTACGAGAAAGCTCCTCCCAAACCGAAGAAGGAGCAAGTCGAGAGCAACCCCGAGAAAGAGAGCGCCTCGAACCGCGACAAGATCGAGGAGTCCGAATCCACCAAGCCCGATGTGGTCATCCCCGAGAAAGGTGGCGAGGTCGCGGAAGGAGTCACGCCGGAGTCCTCACCCGTTGTCGGGCGCAAGGGGAGTGAGAATGGCGCCGCCAAACCCGAGCCAGGGAAGCTCTTCCCCACCATCGCCAATACGCCACAACCGAGCGACCAGCTCGGCAACGGCGGCACGTTCAACTACCTCAAGGACGTCGCCGAAGGAGAACGCACGCTGCTCAACCAGAAGCGCAGCCGCTACTGGACCTTCTGGGACAGGATGACGAGGCAGGTTCGCAGAGAGTGGTCCCCTATCGGAGAGCTCAAGAAGCGCGATCCGTTTGGCAACGTCTATGGCGTCGGCCTCTTCTACACGCGCGTGGACATGGTCTTGAACGGCGACGGCACGGTGCGAAAACTCCACGTCGCCAAGTCGAGCGGGCTCGACTTCCTCGACGACGAGGCGATCCGCGCGCTCAACGCCGCCGCACCCTTCCCCAACCCTCCCGAGGGTCTAAAGGACGAGGATGGCCTGATTCACATCCGCTTCGGGTTCGCCATGGATGTCCAGGCCAACGAGTTCAAGGTCTTCCAGTTCAAGCCAAAGCCTGTGTTCTGATCTCGTTGGCTGCCGCCAGAGAGATCCTCCCGGCACGCAACCGAAGGCGCCAAAAAATTGCCCGACCTGGATGTCTTTCTGCACCAGGCCGGGCAATTTTTTGGCGCCTTCGGTTGCTCGGCACAACCGTCGTATCGCGAGAGAAACAACGCAGTGCTACGCGCCGATCTCCTGGCGGTAGGTGTCCGCATCCATCAGCTGCTCGTAGGCGTCCTCATCCGAGGGACGAATCCTCAAAAACCAACCCTGCTTGTAGGGCGAGCTGTTCACCAGGCCGGGCTCGTCCTCGAGCGCCTCGTTTGTGGCGACGACCTCGCCATCGATGGGCGAGTAGACATCACTGGCGGCCTTGACCGATTCGACGACGCCGAACTCTTCGCCAGCGGTGACCTCCTCGCCGGGCTCGGGGAGCTCGACAAAGACGACCTCGCCGAGCGCATCCTGGGCGTGATCGGTGATGCCGATGGTGATGGTGCCGTCCTCTTCCTGGCGAGCCCACTCGTGGGACGCGGTGTAACGCAGATTCTCAGGGATCTCCATGAACCTTAGACCTCTTCTTTAAGGGGAGCAGTGATGCGATGTATCCAAACTGGGAGCAAATCAATTAGAGGATTACTCGAAGTCGCCCGAACGCTCAAGACCTGGTGTAGAACGGCTTCTTTGTCAGCGTCGCCGCGAGGCGACGCTTGCGCACGGCGACCTCGACCTGCTCGGCGTCGACATGCGCGACGTCGATGTAGGCCATGCCGATGCTCTTCTCGAGCGATGGCGAGTAAGAGCCGCTGGTGACGACGCCCACCTTCTCATCCCCGACAAAGACATCATACCCAGGGCGAATCACGCCCTTGTCCTGCACGACGAGCCCGCGCAGGCGCTTGCTGACGCCTGCGGCCTTGGCGGCGACCAGCGCGGACTTTCCGACAAAATCTCCCTCCTTGCCGAGCTTGACCGTCCAGGCAAGCCCCGCCTCGAAGGGGTTCGTCTCATCGTCCATGTCCTGCCCATACAGGTGCAGCTTCGCCTCAAGGCGAAGCGTGTCTCGACATCCCAGACCACAGAGCGCGAGCTCGTGCGATTTGCCCGCCTCGACGATCGCGTCGAACACGGTGACCGCGTGCTCTGCGGGGATGTAAACCTCGACCCCATCCTCGCCCGTGTAACCTGTGCGCGAGACAAGGCAACGCACACCGGCGACCTGCATGAATGCGCCAAAGAACGAGCCGAGCTCGGTGGCGGTGCCATCGGTGATTTCTGCGAGCACGTCGAAGGCGCGCGGACCCTGGAGCGCGAGCTGCGCCCAGGCATCCCCCGTATCCTCGATCTCACACGAGCCCGTCGCGTGCGCCAGGATGTGCTCGCGATCCTTGTCGCGGTTCGCAGCGTTCACGCAAAGCAGCAGGTGATCTGCGGCGAGCCGGTAGACGAGCAGGTCATCGACAATGCCGCCGTCTTCGTGACACATCACGGTGTAGAGCGCCTGCCCATCGACGAGCTTGGCGACATCATTGGTCACCCACCGGTTAACCTCGGCCACGGCGTCCTCGCCGCGCACCTCGATCTCGCCCATATGGCTGACATCGAACAACCCGACGCGCTCGCGCACGGCGGCGTGCTCCTCGGTGATGCTCGTGTACTGGAGCGGCATCGAGAATCCAGCGAAGGGAACCATGCGCGCGCCATGTTCGACATGGCGCGACTCGAGCGGGACGTGCTTGAGGGTCTCATCTGACATATCGCGAGCCTCCGGCTTCTGGAAAACGAGTTCGAGAGAGAGCGCGCATTGTGTTCTCAAGCGCGCGCGGCGTCAACCCGCAGGGTCCCTCATATCGAGCGTGACGCCATGCGCCTTGCAAGCGGCGCGGATCGTGTTCTCCATCAACGTCGCCACCGTCATCTGCCCCACACCTCCCGGCACAGGCGTGATCCATCGCGCGCGCTCCCTGGCGCGCTCGAACTCCACATCCCCCACCAGCGATCCATCCTCCGCCCGAGAGATGCCGACATCCACCACCGTGGCGCCCTCCTTGATCCAATCCCCCTTGACCAGGTGCGGGACGCCAGTGGCGACGACGAGCAAGTCCGCGCGCGCCACGTGTCCTGCCAGGTCGCGCGTGTGCCTGTGGCACACGGTCACGCTCGTGTTCGCGCGCATCAACATCTGCGCCATCGGCCGACCCACAGTCATCGAGCGACCGATGACCACCGCGTCGAGCCCGGCGAAGTCCACCCCGTAAGCGCGAAGCATCGTCATCACTCCTCGCGGCGTGCACGGCTCGAGCGTCCCTCGCCACGCCATCAACCTCCCGAGGTTGTCCGGGTGGAAGCCATCCACGTCCTTGTCAGGATCGATGACGAGGATCGCCTCGTTCGGGTCGAGGTGTGCGGGAAGAGGCAGCTGGAGCAAGATCCCATGCACGGCAGGATCATTGTTGAGCTGTCGAAGGATCGCGAAGAGTTCCGGCGCGGTGGTTTCTTCCGAGAGCTTGTGCTCGAGCGAGGTCAGGCCGATCTTTTCGCACGCCCTGATCTTGTTGCGCACATACACGGTGCTCGCAGGATCATCGCCGACCTGCACCACCGCGATGGTGGGGTGGATTTGCTGCTCCTCGAGCAGCGCCACGGCGCGACCAAGCTGCTCGAGCAAGGCGGCCTTCAAGACCCGGCCATCGAGGATACCAGGTCGCGCGTTCGTGCGCGTAATGGCTTGTTCGAGAGAGTGAAAGTCGAGTTCAAATGCCATGGCGCGCTCCTGCTTCAAAATCGGGGAGGAGAATCCGGGCGCACTATAGAGAGGAGGTCTGGGGCTGGCAAGTCCAGTCAGGACGCATCCTCGACCACGACCATGATGCGCGTCGAGAGCGCCTGACTGAGCGCCGTGGGCGCCCCCTCGGTGAGCTCGATAAACATCTGGCCATCGAACGGGAGCCGCTCCACGACCGTGAACGCGCGCCCCGGAACCAGTGAGATCCGCTCCAGGTACCTGAGCATCTCGGGGTCCTGGTCGAGCACTCGCTCCATCGTCACGCGCGCGCCCGGCTCGACGGAATCGAGCGGGATCGCGGTGGACTCGTGGATGGTGCCGTCCGCGGTGGGGATCGGGTCGCCGTGTGGATCGAACCTCGGGAAAGAGAGGAAGCTCTCCATCCTGTGCGCGAGCTCGTCGCTGATGGCGTGCTCGAGGCGCTCCGCCTCGGCGTGCACCTCGTCCCAGGCGTACCCGAGCGTCTCGACGAGGAAGAGCTCGACCAGGCGATGCTTGCGGATCACCTTGAGCGCGAGCCGCTTCCCCTCGTCCGTCAGCGTCACGCCCCGGTACTTCTCGTAGTCAACGAGCCCCTCGTCCGAGAGGCTCTTGATCATGCTCGTGACCGAGGGGAGCGAGATGTCGAGCTCATCGGCGATCCCCTTTGTCTTGACGCGATCGTCGGCGCGGTTCTCGAGCTTGTAGATCGTCTTGAGGTAGTTTTCGACCGAGATCGTGGGCATGGGGCATGGTCCCTGAAGTGGAGCGAGTGGACAAACGACGCGGGAGATCCGGCTTGCCCCAAAGACTACCCCTTTCAGGAGACCTCGGGGCTTGGCTTGCTTCGCCCGGCCTGTGCTGCGAACGAAGCTGCCTTCGGGGTTGGTTTGGGGGTGCTTGTTCCGAGCGCTCGGCGTCTCCACCAACGCACCAAAACCCCATGTTTCGGTGCGCCGACGAATGCCAGCGCATAAAGCACGCCTCCGACACACACCATAGCGCCTGCCGCCGATACATCCAACCAGACAGCAAAATACATCCCCAAAATCGCCGAAAACACCCCATGCACACAAGCAGCAATCAGCATCCAGGGGAGCCTGTCACAGAGAATATGCGCCGTCGCCGCAGGGACGACGATCATGGCGATGGCGAGGATCGCGCCGATCGCCTCGAAGCTCGCCACGCTCGTCACCGACACCGCCCCCATCAACCCGTAGTGCACCAGCGCCACGGGCACCCCGAGGTTCGCCGCCAACCCCTTGTCAAAGCTCACCAGCGAGAGCCAACGATAGAACACGCCCACCAGCAACATCACCACCGGCGCGGTAATACCGAGCAACAAGAGAGAATCATTCGAGATCCCCAACACGTCCCCGAACAACACACACGCCGTGTCGATGTGCGCGTTCTCCACGCCAACCGACAACGCGATCACACCGATCGAAAAGAACGCCGTGAACACGATCCCGATCGCCGCGTCCGATCGCACTCCCCCCTTGTCCGCGAGCCCCTCGATGGCCATCGAAGCCATCACGCCGACCACCGCCGCGCCAAGCAACATCGTGAATGGGTCCACCGAACCGCTCAACAAAAACGCCGCCACGATCCCTGGCAAGGCCACATGCGTCAGCGCGTCCGCGATCAGGCTCATGCGACGCAGGTACAAGAAGACGCCGAGCAGAGCGCACGGGACCGCCGCGAGCGTCGCCGCCAGCGTCCCCCTCCACATCCACGCCCCCATCGTCCAGGGCTCGATAAACAGCTCCCACATCATCGCCCTCCACCAACATTGGCGACCACCACGCGCTGCCGCCTGCGCCGACGCACCGCGCGCCAGAGCAACCCTCCTCTCGGACCAAACGCCAGCGAGACCGAGAAGAAGGCCGTCGCCACCAGGACCATCGCAGGCCCCGTGGAGACGCCCTCGAAGATGTAACTGATCCAGGCGCCGAGCGCACCCGAGAGCGCGCCGAGCACGACCGCCGCGCCGAGCACCCCTGGCATCCTCTTGAACCAGTACACCGCCGACGCCCCCGGAATGATAAGCATCGCCGACACCAACACCACCCCGACCGCTTGCACCGAGACGACCACCGAGAGCGAGAGCGCGCCGAGCAACCCGTAATGAATCGCCCTCACCGGAATCCCCACCGACGCCGCGAAGCCTGGATCAAAGGTCGAGATCGACAACGGCCGCAAATACACCGCCGTCATCCCTCCCAAAAGCAACGTGACAACTCCCAGCGCGCTCAACTGACCGGGAGAGATCCCGGCGACGTTCCCGAGCAACATCGCATCCAACCCCGCATAACTCGTCGTCGCCACGCGCTGGATGTAACTGAGCAACACGATCCCCGCGCCGAAGAACACCGAGAGCACGATCCCGATGGCCGCGTCCGAGCGCGATCTCGGGCCGCGCGCGATCATGCCGACAGCGAGCGCCGCGAGCAACGCAGAGACAAGCGCGCCCGCCATGATCGGCAACGTCGACACCGACCCCGCGAGCAAAAACGCCACGCATATCCCTGGCAACGTCGAGTGCCCCGCCGCGTCCCCCATCAGAGACAACCTGCGCAGCACCAAAAACGTCCCCACAGCGCCGCACAAACCGCCGACTAGAATCGAAGCCGCGAGCGCGCGCGCGACGAACGCGTACTTGAAGGAGAAGAACTCCACGCTGCGCGCGCTGATTTCTGCGACCTCGAGCGCCGCTATAAGGCTGGCTGCGCCCATCTCGCTTATCCTCCTTGCTCCACGACCGCCATCGCGTCCGCGTCAAAGATCGCGAGCTTGCCGCCATAGGTCTTCTGCAAGTTCTCCCTCGAGAAGACCTCTCCGGTTGGTCCCATCGCGATCATGCGCTTGTTCATCAACATCACCGTGTCGAAGTACTCGCTGACCGTCGACAGGTCATGGTGCACGACCAGCACGGCCGCGCCCTGATCGCGAAGCTCGCGCAACACATCCACGATCGCTGCCTCGGTCTTGGCGTCGACCCCCGTAAAAGGCTCGTCGAGCAAATAGATGTCCCCTCTCTGCGCCAGCGCTCGCGCCAGAAACACGCGCTGCTGCTGACCGCCGGAGAGCTCTCCGATTTGACGATCGGTAAAATCACGCATGGCGACCTTGTCGAGCGCGTCCTCGACGATCGCCCTGTCTTCCTTGCTCATCCTGCCAAGGAGCCCGAGCTTCCCATAACGCCCTTGCTTGACCACGTCATACACGGTCACGGGGAAGTCCCAGTCGACGCTCCCTCGCTGTGGCACATAGGTCAGCAACCGACGCGCCTTGCGCCCCTGAATCCCCTTGACCCAGACCTCGCCGACGTCCGCCTCGATCGAGCCGACGAGCGACTTGATCATGGTCGACTTCCCCGCGCCGTTTGGCCCGACGATGCCGACGAGTTGCCCCGGCGAGACCTCGAAGGAGAAGTCGATCACGACCGGCTCTCGATCATAAGCGATCGTTAGCCCGCTCACTTTCAACACCGGCTCGCTCACTGACCTTGCTCCGCTGGCGAGAACGCCTTGTAGTCGCCGCCAAGGTTGGTCGTGATCTCCTCGACGTTTTTGACAAACATCGCCTCGAACGTCTCCGCGCCGCTGCCAGCGGCGCCGACCGAGTCCGAGAAGAGCGGACCGGCGACTTTGGCGCCCGTCTCGGAGGCGACCTGCTTGATCAGCGAGGGGTTGACGCTGCTCTCGACAAAGATGGCGGGCGCCTCGCGCGCCTTGACCTGCTCGATGACATTGGCGACATCGCGCTGGGAAGCCTCCTGCTCGGTGCTCACCCCCTGGATGCCCACCACCTCGATCTTGTACGCGCGCCCGAAGTAATTGAACGCGTCATGGCTCGTGATAAGGATGCGCTGCTTCTCTGGCACGGTCGCGAGCTGCTCGCCGGTCCACGTATGCAACGCCTTGACGCGCGCGCTGTAAGCCGCGCCGCGCTTGCTGATATCCTTTCCGGCGTCGCTCTCCTCTCCGACCAGTCCCACCATCGCATCGGTAATGTTCTCGGATGCCTTGCTCCACTCTTGCAGGTCGAACCAGAAGTGAGGATCGACGCCACCAGGGCTCCCCTCCATCTTGATAGGCTCCACCCCCTGACTGGCGACAACCACCGTCCGCTCTCCACCTGCGTTCCTCACCAGATCATCGATCCACCCCTCGAGGTGCAGGCCGCTCGTGATCACGAGCGCGCTCTCGGTGACCATCTTCGCGTCCGAGGGGCGAGGTTGATAGAGGTGAGGATCTCCGCCAGGCTTCATGATCGCGCGCACCTCCACGGCGTCTCCACCGATCTCCTTCGCGGCGGAAGCGAGCATCGTCGTCGTCACGACGACCACTGGCTTCTTGCTCGCCCCCTCGTCGGTCGCTTCACCACCGGTTGCGCCTCGCTTCTTCTCTGGCTCACACCCCATCGCCAACAAACAAGCGACAAAGCTAATCCACGCGAACCTCGAAATCCTGTCCATCACCAACGCCCTCTCATCTCACATCTATCACTGCGGCGCCGCGAGCCTCTGTCCATCAACAATCCGTCATTGGCTCCTCGACGCATGACTCATCGTCACATCGCTTTTAGTTTGCAGCACACAAACCAAAAGTTTAGACAAACCTAAACCTAGAACAATTCCCGGCCTTGTCAAGGGGCGAAGGGGTACACCATGTCGGGGAGCTTTCGGTACGTGCAGTGAGCTTTGTATTGGGGAGCTTCGTTGCAAGTCGAGCAGAGCGCATGACATGCAACGAAGCTCCCGAAAGCAAACCGAGCGGTGTGCCGAGCGAAAAGAGGGGCCGGGGGGTGTTTGTGGGGGGGTTGCGTCGACACCCCAC
>JAYZVO010000102.1:0-60769 GCA_036155555.1 Myxococcota bacterium | reverse complement strand
GTCGCCTTTGCCACGCTTTTACACCACCAAATAGCGTGCCAGGATCGCCGGGTGTCTCGTCAGTGGTTCGCGAAAACCAGACCACCTTGTTATGGTTCATTGTCGGAGAGCATGCAGCGAGCGCTGGCGTATTATTGAAATCAGCCTTCGCGACCTTTCCATTACATTTCTTTCTCATACATAGATTGCAAAGCTCATGAAAAACCTGGCAGCCCTCATCATCCTGTTCGTGCTCGGCTCGACCTGTTTCAGCTCGACCGCGCACGCCTGTAGTCCGAACACGCACACACCGATCGGAGAGTACCTGTCGGTCGCGCTGATCACTGCCGAGGGTGACCTCCCTGCGAACTTTCGGTTGTTTACCATCGACTCCCGAGATTTTGCTTCGGATGATATTTCGTTCCTCCAGAGCGATTCACAAGGTGCCCCGACCGTGACGGTACCGTCCGAGGTCGACCGGAAGTTCTTCTACGGTGTGCCGAGTTACCAGGGGACCGTCATCGCGTACAAGCCTGCGCTCGACATCGAGCCTGGCGCCATCGTGAAGACGACCGATTGTCATGGGTGTGCGTGGTTGAGGGTGGGCGAGGCCGACGAGACACCTCCGCCAAGGCCCGAGGTCTCTTCGCTGAAGTACTCAGCCTTCCCCGACAAAGATGAAGAGTGCCTGTTTGGCTTACTCGGCAACCTCTCGATCGAGGTCGCGCCAAGAAACACCGCGCCGGAATCAGGTCTGCTCGCGTTGGTCTACACCGGAAGCTCCGCCGAGCAAGCAAACCAGGCAACCCAGCCATTCCTCGTCGAGGTGCTCGAGCAAAAGGGGGACCGCGTCATGCTCCCCATACACCAGAAGACCGCATCACAAGCTCCCGAGGAGGGCTTCTGTCTATCGCTCGAATACATCGTTGGCGCTTACAATCGCAGCGAACGAAGCGAAGCGGTGTGTTGGGAAGGTCACGAAAGACCTCCCGAGACAACGCCAGACAACAACGACTCCCATAACAATGAACCTCATGATGTCGCCATGGACCACGACGAGGAGCTTGAAGAGACGTGCAACATGACCGCTTCTCGAAAACCAACAACATCGCCAGCCTGGCTCGCGCTCCTCGGGCTCCTCGTGTTGGCCGGGCGTTTCCAAAAACGCGAAACAACCTGAAGTCGCGAGCGCGGCGGCGAACGTGTTATCCTGCGCATGCGAGAACGGAAGCGAACAATCACTCAGGAGAAGCGCGTGCCCGTGTTAAGTGAGAACGGAACCCCCAATGTTCAGGCGACCTACAACCGCGGGCAAGAACACTTGCAAAACGCCCTGGCGCTCTCGGGTGACTGGGCCAAAGAGAAGATGGAGCTCTGCCTGCAAGACTTTTCGTGGGTATGGGAGGAGAGCCTGGAACAACTCCCCACCTTTGTCGGCGTGCGCGGCAGCTTCTTACTCGAGCAATTCAAGCAGCTCGCCGACATCTACCCTCCCGCGCTGACCTACCTACAAGAGCAGCTCGGCGCGCTGGTCGAGCACGTCGAAGAGGGCAAGGCCAAGGCGCGCGGGTTCCTCGACCTCGAGGCGCTCCACCGCACGCTAGGCGGAGATCACGTCACATCGACAAACATGCACACCTTGCTCGGCGCACAACCCGAGGTCGCCGACGAGGTCGGCCCCATGCTCTGGCGCACCTGGATCGCCGAGCAAGACTGGGCGCTCGTCCAACGCTACCCCCCTTCCCTCCCGGAGATGGCGCGCATGGCCGACGAACTCCGCGCCGTCCTTCCTCCACAGATCCTCGAACTCACAAAGACAAACCCCGACATGACGCGCCAGCTGCTCGAGAAAATCCGACTCCCCAGGTTCGATGACATCCTCGACGCGTGCCAGAAGGCAGGGCTCGACGAGTTGACCGAGGAGCTCCGCGCGCAGGAAGAGCACCTGCGGATTTTTTAATCCATTCCAACCGCTCACATCACACCAACCACCACGGCGCATTCGCCACGCTCGCTCGCGACGACCTGGCGATGTGACTCCCGCCACTCGTTCTGTTACACTATGAAGAACAGACCGCACTCTGTGGCACACATACCCATTTTTATAGCGCCACAGGGGTCGGGAGAGGAGGTTTGTGGCCATTTAAATCGACGCCCGCGACCCTCATTTATATGACAAACAGGAGGTTATGTTGTTCGAGAAACTCCTCATCCCATGCGCATTCGCCGTGACCACGTTCACGATGCTACCTGGCGCCATTGCATGCACGGTCAACTCGGGCCCACTCTACAGCTACGAATTTCTGGGACTGCTTCCCTATCAAGACAACACACTCCCAGCCAATGCTCGCGTCCTCCACGCGAGGATCAATCGCCCACAGCCAGACGCCCTCCCGTTGGAGGTTCGACAGGACCCCCGAGCACTCCCCGAGCCATTGATGCTCGAAGAGGTCTCGACACAAGCGCATGACACGGGGAACCTCCGGCTCGTCACGAGCCACTGGAGCCCGGTAGAACCTCTTGCCACCGGGGCACAGATTCGGATCGAGGGGTGCGATAGCTGCGACTGGCTCACGGTAGTGGATGAGGATCTCACAGCTCCTCCAGTCCCCACCCTCGTGTTTATCAAAGCAGAAGAGGCGCACGTCGATGACTGCACTGGCGAGGTTTCTCGCACGCTCGTGCTCGGCATGAGCCATGATGCCCCGTCTCCAGAGAAAAGAATGAATGTGTTCATTTTTCATGGTAATGACGCATCCTCGGCGAAGAACTCTTCGAGCCCTCGATTTGTCCAACCGCTGACGGACGACAACACGATCCTGGCTTACAGGATGTCTTCGTTCCACAACCTCGAGCACACCTTCTGTCTGGCGATCGAGCTCGAGGATGGCGCAGGCAATCGCAGCCCTCGCAGCACACCACTCTGCATGGAGCTTGGCCCGACCGAGTTACCCCACGAGGAGCTCGACATGAGCGCTGACATGAACGCTGATATCAGCGTGGATATGGAAGGAGGCATGGAACCGACCGAATTGATGGAACCGCTACCACCCTCTACACCCGACAACAGCGAGGAGCCCACCTGCACCTCCACCCCATACAAACCCCCAACGAGGGACAAAGCATGGTCCTTGTTCCTCGCCGCGGGCGTTCTCCTGCGTCGACGCTCGAATCACCGCCCGACCTGAAATCGAACAGATCAAAAGCACTCCACCGCAACGCGAATCGACAGGCACAAGCCATGAAACACTTTATCCTCCCCCCGTTCATTCTCTCCGTCGTACTGCTCTGGTCCTCTCCTGGCCACGCGACCTTTGGCCCACCCTCGAGCTTCGAGATCGATCCCGAAACACCAGCGGAGGACCTGGTCCAGCCCGAAACACCCGCGCTCACGCTGGAAGGGATCACGCGAGGCATCGGCCCGCAACCCTGTCCGAACCGACCGAATGATTGCCAGATCGTAGGCAGCCTCGATCCTTACGGTTTCATCAACTTCGCGCTCTCGCCGACCCAGGACGAAGTCGGCTACATCATCGAGGTTGTCTCGGGCACCGCGCCCACAGACTTGAAGATCTTGAACGAGCCCCTTCACCCCAACAACGAGCGGCTCTTTGTTTACTGGGAGGATGGCGCAACAAATGTGCAAGAACCGCTCGAGTTCGAGCTGCGCGTGATCCCGGTCAACCGCGCAGGAGAACAGGGGACACCCAGCGCACCCTTGCTTATCAGCGACCCGGGACGCGCGCCAACGCCAGACTCGCCGGATACCCCCGACGAGGATATGGACACGACGCGAGAAGATATGTCGCCCGACGCAGACATGACCCTGGAAGAAGACGAAGAGGCAGCGTCATGCGCATCCGTTCGCCCTGGCAAACGACCTTTGCTTCCCTCAGGCGTCCTCGTTGCCTTCATGACATTGCTCGGCGTTCGACGACGCCTCCGCACGTAAGCGTCGCTCGCGACTCGCCAGCCTTCGAGACAGCGTGCTACTCTCATCAAGAGAGCACTTCTTTGTAACTGCGAGCAGGAGGCAAGAATGACAGACACCGACGCGACGCCGCAGCCCTGGCTGGTCACGGATCATCAAGAAGCGCTCGTGCAAGCAGCCAACATCATCGCGAGCGCCGAGGTGCTCTTGATCGGCGCTGGAGCAGGCGCGAGCGTGGACTCGGGCTTGCCAGACTTTCGCAGCAAGAACGGTTTTTGGAAGACTTATCCGCCAGCAGCAAAGCTCGGGTTTAGCTACGCGGATGTCGCAGGCGGGCGGTGGTTTGACCAGGACCCGCCGATGGCGTGGGGATTTATCCTGCATTGTCAGCGCCTCTTCGCGCGCCACGAGCCACACCAGGGATACCACATCCTCAAGCGTTGGGCTGACGCCAAGGAGACCAGCTGGGTCTACACCTCCAACATCGATCAGTACTTCCAACGCGCGGGCTTCTCTCCAGAGCGCATCGCAGAAATCCACGGCTTCCGCCATGTGCTGCAATGCAGCGTGCCTTGCTGCCGCGAAACGTGGAGAGAGGACATGAGCCAGTGGGTGCTCGATGAGGAGAGCTTGCAGATGACCTCTCCGCCGCCGCGCTGTCCTCACTGCGGCGAGCTGGCAAGGCCGAACACGTTGATGTTCCACGATGAGCGTTGGGTTGGGGATGAGACAAGGGATCAGGAAAACAGGATGACCACCTGGCTCGAGGCACAACGAGGCAAACGCGTCGCCGTGATCGAGATCGGCGCTGGCACGATCGTCCCCAACGTCCGCTTTCAGTTCGAGCGCTACGCTCGCGCCTATGGCACGAACCTGATTCGTATCAACCCAGGCGAACCACAAGGTCCACAAGGAACAATATCACTGCCATTGCCCGCGCTCGAAGCGCTCCGCTCGATCAATGCGCTGATGCTCCAGCGCGACAACGAAGCTCGGCCGTAGCCGCTCAGGCGCCCTCTTCGACGTCCCTCGCCTCGAGGAATCTGTCGACATCCCGCACGAGCGCTCCCCAACGCGCATCATCCAACCTCAGGACCTCACGCGCGCGCTCGAGCTGCCGGATGCCGCTGTAATCGAGGTGCGGGTGCACGGGAGACGCGCCCTTGATGTTCGCGAGGTACTCGGCCAGACAGATGATCGCCGAGAGCGGGTGCGTGTACTTCTCGGAGACACGCAAGTGATGCGTCGAGATCACGTGCAGGATGTCTGGTGGCAGGTTCCACGCGGCGCCGATGATCCCACCTCCGATCTCGTGAGAATCATGCAATGGCCTGGCCAGGATATCGAGCGAAGGTAAGGCGCGCTGCCTCTCCGCGAGCGCCAACAAGCCACCGACGATGCCGATGTCATGAAGCAACCCGCACATGTAAGCGTAGTCCTCGTAGAGCGCCGTGTATTGACTGATGGTGCGCGCGATCTGCGCGGTGAGCACGCTGTGCGTGTAGAGCGACTCCATCAGCGGCCGATGGCTCTCGAGCTTGAAGACACGCCCTTGCAGGGCCGCCTGTAGGATGCACTGGCGAATCCCCTCGACCCCCAACCTGACGACGGCGTCTCGGATCGAGTTGATGTGCGCCATCCCGAACGCGGGAGAGCGCGCGATCTTGATGGCGCGCGCTGCGAGCCATGGATCGCGCTCGATAAGATCCGTGACTTGCTTGAGCGAGATGTTCGGGTCGCCTGTGATTTGCATCAACTCCAGCGCGACGACAGGCAGCATTGGCGGAGAGTAGTCCTTGGATTGGAAGGTATCTATCAACAGCGCGGCGACATCCTCGCTGGTGACATGTTTATCCAGGGCGCCATCATCGATGGCGCAGATGCCCTTCCCGTAATGCACGTTCGCGGTCGAATACTTCATGGCGATCCTCTCAGGATGTCTCAACACTTGTCCCGATCGGATATCGACACGCCCTCGCGAACGCTTGACCCCTTTGCGACATGCCCCCGCACGTCACATACGCAGCCTCAGCGCTCGATAACGTAAAACTCGCCGGGCGAACCATTCTCACTGGCGAAGAGGACCAGGCGATCGTTGACCTGATCATATGCCATGGCATGATCGCCCGAATCACCGACGCTCGCGATCGGCCCGAGGTCGAGCACGTTCCCGCTGCTCGCAGGGGAGGCGATCACGCCGACCTGTTGCGGAGAGGTCGTGCGGTAATACAGGTAGTCCGGGTTGGAGTCGGCATCGAGCGCCATCGGCGTGATGAATGCGAGGTCGAGATCCACCTCGGCGATAAGGATCGGCGTGGGCATCGGCGCGCCGAGCAACGCGCGCGGCAACCTGAAGATGCCCTCCTCTCCCGAAACCGAGCGCCCCGCGATATAAAGGTAGCCATTGTCCGCGACGAGCCCGGTGACATCGGTCATGGATTGCAACCTCGCGACCTCGCTCGCGGGCGCATTGCTCGCGAGCGGGTGCTCGAAGACCACGATGGGGGCTCGATGCGTGATGGTGTAGAGGCGATTGGTGCTCGCGGCGATGGCGCGCGCAGGTCCCACCGCGTAGCTCGAGCCCGTGTCCTGTACCTGTGACGAGTACGAAGCGCCGACGCGGCTCAAGCTGTAAAGGCGCGTATCTCCCGCGGAATCATCGAGCGAGTAGAGCACACCATCGGCGACCGTGGCGGCATAACCGAGCGTCGTCGTCGCGACCCCCTGGTTTGGCCCATAGAGCGTGCTCGCGCCACCTGTGAGCGGCACCTCGAGGATGCCCACATCTGCGGGCGTGGCGTAGTGGAGCATGTAAAGGCGCTCATCATCCGCGACCATCCAACGATCCCCGGTGACATTGCGTGGTTGCCCGTTTGCCTGCGCGGGCAAGGTCACCGCGAGCTTTGTCGGCGTCCCCTGGACGCCATCGTAGGTCTGGTTGGCGAGGATCACCTCCGAGGCATTCCCCGAGAGCGCGACGCAGAACGAATCACCGATGTTCACGCGGCGACCCAGGCGCTCATCCGAGCACCCGAGCACGCGCCCTGTCTGCGCGTCACGCAACGCGAGGTTTGCGCCCAAAGCGGACAGACGCACGATATCTCCCGTCGCCGTGAAGCTATACCAGGTCACATCCTCGCCAGCAGGTAAGCAGACCGGCGCGTTGTAGCGACGCCCGGAGGTCGCGTTGATCGGATTCGCCCCCTCGAGCAAGGGGATCGCGTTGGCGCAGGTCGAACCATCGGGCGCGGGCGTGCTCTGAACCTCGAACTGAGTGACGGCAGAAACGTTCGGTCCTTGCTCGATGGCCACGCAGACCTCATCGCCGACCTGCCCCAACACATCGAGCGCGCTGCTCGTCGCATCGCGCGAGCAAGCGAGCGCGCGGCTGGTTCCCGGAGAAACCACCGCGATACCTGCGTCTGCCATGTCCGACACGACCTGGATCGTATCCTCGGTCAACGTGAAGCGATACCACTCGACCTGGGCATCGCTGGCAAAACAGCCAGGGACGCTGCGCGACTCTGTGGAGGTTCCTTGCACGCTGTTGCTCCCAGGGAGGGCCGGGATCGCGGTCGCGCAGGACTCGCCAGCGCCGAGGTTGACCTCGCGCACATCGACCTCGACATCGGGCCAGTTCGCGTTTACCTGATCGAGCGAGATGCCGATAAACACAGGACCAGCGGGCGCCTCGATCGACTCGAGCGCGACCTCATCACCGGCCTGGCAGCGCGAGGCATCCGCTGTCATCAAGCAATCCGTCATCACCATCACATGCACGCGATCATCCTCTGCGCCCTGCCCCATCGCGCGCACGTCGATGTCGAGCACCGAGTCGGCGCTCTGCTTGTCGAAGGCAATGATCGCGTCCACACCAGAAGACCCGAGCGCGTTGCAGCGAATGCGCGCGTCTGGCGCTGCATCGATCGACGAGATGCTGCCCGCAGGCAAGAGCCACTGGTGCGGGTCCTGCTCGGTGGCGGGAGGTTGATAGTTCGGGCTATTGGCATCGAAGGGCGCGGCGCAAGACTCACCGACAGGGAACGCCTCGATCTCGTCCACGGTGATGGTGGTCTCTGCGAATGATTCGCCGATCAAGGCTGGCGCGACCCAGACATGATAGACCCCAGGTCCGACATCGAGCGTGCTCGACCACGAAGCGCGCCCCGAGCGACACGCCTCGACGGCGCCAGCCTCACAATCACCGCTCGTGATCGAGAGGTCGAGCGGCTTCGTGCTCGCCGCGTTGACCGAAAGCAGCGCGCCTCCATTCGAGAGGCTCTCGGTGGTCTTCTCGTAACGAATCACCGCGTCAGGGCCAAACCCTGACGTATCACAGGTGAAGTCATGATCGAGCCCGGTGACATCCTCGGCAGCGAGCACCCAGGTCAACGCGCCATCCTGGCCCATCGTCGCGTCCGCTTCGCCGAGCGCCTCGATGCATCGCTCGCCAGAAGCCTCGCGTGTGGTGAAGTCGAGGGTGAGACCATTGGTGGATGATTGCGCCGGGCCAATGCTCTGCCCGCCATCGCTGCGAAGCTCCGAGAGGTCGAGCGAGTACGTCGTGCTCGGAGAGAGCGGCTCGGTCAACACGAACGCGATGCGCAAGGCGTCGCCGTCCCACATCCCATCGAGGTCAAATTGTTCGTTGCCCGACTCCAACCTCGCGCTCGTGATGGAGGTGTCCATGCGCTGATCGAACACGACATCGATACGAGCCAGACTTGTCGAGACCTGCTGCGCGCCCTCGACAGGATCGGTGGCGAGCACGCGCGGCGGCGTCGTCGCATCGAGCGTGGTGGTGAAGTCGAGGAACCCATCCCCGAGGTAGCGGCTCGCGTCAAACATGCTCCCATCTGCGCCGCTGACAGCGTTGAGATCGAGCCTGTAATCGCGACCAGGGAAGAGCTCGCTGCCGAGCTCGAGGATCATGCGCCTCCCCTCTTGCTCGAAGTCGATTCGAGCGAGCTCGACCGACTCCCCGAAGTCGTCCGTCAACGAAAGATCTTCCAGGCGCGCTGTCACAGGACGGCTGAAGTCGATCTCGATCGCGCGCGTATCTGAGGCGACGACCTCGCGCTCTCCTTCAGCGGGCCTCGCGCTCACGACGCGAGGATCAGCGAACTGCGTCGTGAACTCGAACTCGGTGTCGCGCGCATCGAGCGCGAGCCCATCGAGCCCCACAAAATCCGCCAGCGTCAGCGTATACGTCGTGCTCCCCTCGAGCGGCCCGAGCATCAGCACATGTCGCGTACTGTTCTCCCAGGTGGCGCGAGTGATTTCTCCTGGCGCGGAGATCGCCACCGAACCTGTCGAGGTATCCATCGGCTCGTTAAACACGAGCGTGATTCGAGTGATTTCGCCAACCGGCATCCCCAGACCAGGGATGGTCGAGGAGACCCTCGGAGGGGTCGTCTCGACGATCTCGAACCGGGAACCAAAGGGCACCTCCAGCTCGTTGTTTGCCTTATCCCGAAAGCTCGTCGAGAGGCTGATGGTGTAAACGCGACCTGGCTCGAACGGGCCGACGTTCGCGAACGTCAACACCTCGTCATCCATCGACCATGTGCCATCGGCAGCCTCGAGCGTGGTGTCTCCCGGCGAGATGGTGACATCACCGAAGGCGCGCTGCATCGGCTCGCTGAAGCGAATCGAGATCTCGGGGACTTCGTTGACGCGCGCGTTGTTCGCGGGGGTGATCGAGACAACCTCAGGCGGCGCATCCGCAGCCGTGGTCGGGCCGTCTCCATCGCAACGTCCGCAACCAACGGTGAGCATGAAACAAAACAATAAGGGAAGCGCGCGCGGGACATTCGCGAAACAAGGAAGCTCGTGACGCATGGTGACAGACACTCCAGCAAAGTGGGATAACATATCGTTCCCGGCGAGTATGTCTGAATCGCGAGGACCTCGCAAACCTGCACGCACCAACCCGCGATGCTGCGCAAGAGAGGATGGTATGGAGATCCAGGGCGACTTCTTTGGCTTGAACGTCAAGCTCCCCCGTGTCACCGCCTCACGACAG
Organism: Myxococcota bacterium; assembly: GCA_036155555.1. GTDB lineage: Bacteria > Myxococcota_A > Bradymonadia > Bradymonadales > Bradymonadaceae > JAYZVO01. Next base: position 50,834 of record JAYZVO010000102.1, on the reverse strand, counting down.
AGCGACTCCTGTTCGACGTTCGAAGAGATCTTTTTGGCGAACCTCGTGGAGCTTCGCCCGCTCGCCAACGCGGCGACCTTGCTCGCGCACGCGCACCAGCTCGATGACTACGCGACCTTTCGGCTCGCGGTGTTCGCCTGCGACCTCCAGGCAAAGCCCTCACACGCAGAGCCATCGCGCACGGCGGGCGCCTCGGCAAAGCGCGGCGCGTGGAACTTGCAGTCGCGCATGTTGGCCATAGGTGCGCTCTTGCGGCTGATGGGATACGGCGCGCTGCCTCAATCACGAGGCAGAGAGGTGTTGTTGATGGTGCCCTTCGAGGGCACCCCGAAGCGTTACAACGCGAACATTCGCTCGACCACCTGGACACGCACGGTCAACGGCGTCCCGGTATCACAACACCCCTTCAAGTGGCTCGTCTGGGATGGCAAGCAACCACTGGGACTCGCTGATGGCGCTGGCGCGGACAAGCCGTTGCTCGGTACAGACGCCATCATCGAAGGCCCCTCTCGCGGCTTCGACTTTACCCGGCGCATGTTCCCCACGTTCACCCTCAAGGATCGCACGCGCCGCGAGCTCCCGCTGTTCGAGCGGCGTGGCGCGCTTGGCTACATCGCACGCGCCGACACCGCCAAGTTTGTCGGGTATTATCCGACGTTGCAGTTTGGCGAACAGGCAAGGCTCGCGAGCCAGGAACTCAAGGCGATGGCCATGGGACCAAACCTCGTGGAGCTGGCGCGCTCGACGCGCAGCGAGGTAGAGCTGATGAATATCCTCCTTCGCACGCTCCAGGCGCAGTTCGTTTACACGGAGGGTCCGCTGCGCTCGCTCTTTCAGATCTTTGAAGACGGGCGCGGCGACTGCGATCAGCTCTCGCTCGTGATGGCGGCGATGCTCTCGATCCTCGGATACACAGGCGACGATGTGATCGCGATGCAATGGGACGATCACCTCTGCCTGGCGATCAAACCGAGGAGCAACAAGGCCCCCGACAACGCAGAGATGTATATCGATGTCGGAGGAAAGGGTCGCTTTTATCCTCTCGAACCCACCTATTACTTTCGCTACAACGACCGGATCGCCACGCGCTGGGGGCAAGTCAACCCGCAGAACGCGAAGCGCCCCTTTCAGGTCGTGCACCTCCAACTATAGAAGAGGACTTGCCCATGCACGCGAACCCAAACCGACATGCCATGCTGTTTGTCGTCCTGTTGGCGCTCGCCAGTTGCCTTGCCGCAGGTTGCAAACACAACCCATCTGCGGATACGGATGACCGATCCGAACCAGTCGAGACCTCTGCCATGGGAGGAGAAGAAATGAATGATGCGTCGGAGAAACCACGAAAGCTCGAGCGCGCGGACCAGATCGAAGCAAACCTCGGCAAGCGCGTCGAGGTCACGGGGAAGGCCGAGAATGCAAAGCTCTCAGCCCTCGTGATGGCGAGTGATTTCTCCCTCTACTGCCTCGACATCTCGGGCTGGGAGGAGGATGTTCGCGGCAAGAAAGTGACCGTCACCGGAAAGCTCGAGCGGACCGATCAGTTTCAGGCCAGAGTCGATGAAAACGGCGCCATCTCTCAGGGAACCGAGGGGAGCGACCTTGTCTTGCGTGGGTGCCGCCGCGTCGAGTGACGACCGGGCCAAAGAAGAAAGCAACGAGGAACGTGTGTTCAAGCTCAGACCGTATCAAGAGGAAGCGATCGACGAGGTCAGCGCCGCGCGCGAGCGCGGCGTCAAGCGCATGCTTATCAGCTTGCCCACGGGCGCTGGAAAGACGGTGATTTTCTCGAGGTTGGCCGCGCAGGCCGAGCGTCAGGTGTTGATTCTGGCGCACCGAGAGGAGCTCCTGACGCAAGCAAAAGACAAGCTCGAGCGCACGCTCGAGAGCATGGGCATCGAAGGGAGCGTCGAGATCGAGCAAGGCGACAAGCGCGCATCTCCTGACGCCAAGGTCGCCGTCTGCTCGATCCGCTCGCTCCATCCCGAGCGCCTCGGCAAGATGATGAAGGGGCGCGACCTGGAGCTCATCATCTACGACGAGTGCCACCACGCCGCAGCCACCGACAACAAGCGCGTGCTCGAGCAAATCGGCTGCTTCGAGCATGACTGGAACGGGACCTTGCTCGGGTTCACTGCAACCACCCGGCGCGGCGATGGACAGGGGCTCGACGATGTCTTCGAGGAGATCATCTACTCGCGCACCATCGGCCAGATGATCGCGGATCAGTATTTGACCCCTCTCAAGGGTTATCGCATCGCGACCTCGGCGGATCTCGTGCGGGTGGGAAAGAGCGGCGAGGATTTCAACATCGAGGAGTTGTCCGAGGCGGTCGATATCAAGGAGCGCAATGCATTGGTGGCGCGCTCGATCCAGGAGTTGGCCAGGGACCGCCGCACGATCGCGTTCTGCGTGACGGTCGCGCACGCCAAGAACCTGAGCAAGGCGCTCAACAAGATCGGCGTCCCCACGGGTGTGATTCATGGCGAGATGAAGCGTGAGGCGCGTGATTTCGTGCTGACGAACTTTGCCGAGGGGAAGCTCCAGGCGATCACCAACGTGATGGTGCTCACAGAAGGGTTCGATGATCCTGGCGTGAGCTGCATCGCGATGGCCAGACCGACGCGATCATCCTCGCTCTACACGCAATGCGTGGGCCGAGGGACGAGGTTGGCCGAGGGCAAGGAGGATTGCCTCGTGCTGGACTTCGTGGACCTGAGCGATGTGAGCCTGACGACGTTGCCGACGCTCTTCGGGCTCCCGCAAGATGTGCAGCTCGATGGCGAGGATGTGGAGGAGGCGAGGCAGCAATTCTTGAAGTTGTGGGAGGATCATCCGCACCTCGAGATCGATCCTGGCGAGATCACGCTCGACGAGATCAAACGCCGCGCCGCATCCTTTGATCCCCTGACGCTCGACCTCGACCCGGAAATCACCGCTATCTCACCGCTCGCCTGGGTCTCGCTCGGGAGCGCTGGACTGGCGCTTCACGCGAGCCCGAAGCGCGGGAAGATCCAGGAATTTTTGGTACTTCTGGTGCACGAGAATGGCCGCTCATCTTACCGCGTCCTGCTCGACGACAAGGAGGTCGCCAAGTTTGGCAAGATCACGGAAGCGGTCGAAGCGGTCGACTGGGAGGTGAGGCAACGCGGCCCGAAATTTGTCGCAAGCGCCTTGCCCGAGGCGAGCTGGAGGCTGGAGCAACCAGACGCCGAGATGATCGAATCGCTGCTCTCGCTCAAGCCTCCGAGATCCGCGCATTCCGTGGGGCAAGCGCTCCATTACCTGGCGCATGCCAGGCGCGCGAGGCGCTATCACTGGGGCAAATCGTGAGTTGCTTGCGATTGTTCTGATTTGCTGTCACTCTTTGGAATGGCGAAAGACGGTTAGCCGAGGAGATTCGACCTCATGAGCAAGAAGAAGAAATCAGCCGGGCGATGGCTCAGGTTGCGGGGTGCGCCGCTGGCGGCGCTGGGCTTGCTCGCGCAGCTCGGAACCACAGCGTGCATCTTCGAAGGGGATGACCCCGTACCTCCCATCCCACCCCAGCCCTACTCTTCGGATATGGGCGATGCCTGGGATCTCTCCCAGAACAATGGGTCGCAGGATATGGAGTTTGTCGCGCCGCAAGCGCCGCCGACGGACATGGGCGAGGAACCTCCACAACCTCCTCCAGAGGATATGGACGTCATCGCGCCACAACCTCCACAACCTGATCCCTCGGACATGGATGTGATCGCGCCGCAGCCTCCTCCTCGCGATATGGAGATGCCACCGCCACCGCAACCACATCCGATGGATATGGATATTATCCCTCCTCAACCTCCTCCGCCCGAGGACATGGAGATGCCGCCGCCCCCTCAACCTCCTCCGGGAGATATGGGGCCGCCACCTCCGCCAAGGGATATGGATGGCGATATGGACGGGGATATGATGCCACCACCGCCACAGCCTCCTCCGCAGCCACCACCTCAACCGCCGCCCCAGCCGCCGCCTCAGCCGCCGCCAAGGGACATGGGTTAAGGTAAGAGAATCACCTCCAGGCGCTCGATGCTCGAGGAGATCATGGCCAATCGAACGAACGAACAGACGCCCGACATGCTGGCGCGTCTCGCGCGCCAGCTCGTCGAGCTGGCGCTTCCTTTTGTTTTCACGCCCGAGTGGCGCGCCTGGATGCTCGAGCAACGTCTGGCGGGGACATCTCGACAGGCGATCCTCGACGAGCTCTGCGCCAATGGTATCCCTGCGCCGCTCGCGAGGCAGGCGCTGATCAACCACGAGCGCGAGATGCCGCTGCATCTCTTCGAACGTCCCGAAGGGGCGCCTCCCGCGCGCGATCCATGGCGTCAAAAGCTCGAGCGCGTGCTCTCGTTACGCCGAGAGCTCGAAGCGATGCGTGATCGCCCTGTCCCGCGTGTCTCATCGTTGAGCGCCGCTGATTTCTACGACAACCACTACTTCGCCAACCGCCCGGTGGTCATCGAAGACTTCGCCGCAGACTGGCCAGCGCTCGAGCGCTGGCACCTCGAGCAGCTCTCCGAACGCATCGGCCACAAGGAGGTGTTGGTCACGCGTGGGCGCGAATCCACGCCTGATTGCGACGCCAACTTCAGCAAGCTCACGCAAGAGACCACATTAAAAGAGTTCATCGAGGAAGTGCTCGCGCTGAATGGCACTCCATCGAACGACCTCTACATGATCGCGAATAACCGCAACGCCGAAGATCCCGAGATCCTCGGCGCGCTGCTCGAAGACGTCTCCCCTCCTGCTGATTACCTTGACATGGAGCGCGCGCGCGGCTCCGCGTCCTGGTGGCTCGGGCCAGCAGGAACGCTGACGCCAATGCACCACGACACGAGCAACATCATCTTCTGTCAGATCATCGGAAAGAAGCGCTTCACGATGGTCTCGCCGCTGTACACGCAGATGCTCGGGAAGACAAAGAATGGCTTCTACAGCGAGGTTCGAGGCGAGCTGCTCGAGGAGCTGGAGATTCCCTACGAGGTCATCGACCTCGAGCCGGGGAACGCGCTGTTTATCCCGGTGGGATGGTGGCACGAAGTGCTCGCGCTCGAGCCGAGCGTGAACATCTCGTTCCTGAACTTTAAACACAGCAACCAGTTCAATTGGTACACGCCCGCCAGGTAAGCATCAGCGCTTCTTGACCGAGATGCTCCCCATGCTCGCGGTCACATTCACGGCAAAACTCGCGCTCGCGTCATCCTGAAAATCACTGCTCGCCTTGCCCATCGTGGTCTTCAGGTCCGCGCGAATGCGCGCGTCTGAAGGGAGCGTGAGCGAGGTGCTGCCGTTGCCCATCTTCGCGTTGAAGTGACCGGAGGCAGGCATCCTGTCCATGGAGAACGCGAGGGTGCCGTTGCTGATCTTGAAGTCTCCTCGCTCGACCACGCCGCTGCAATTCAAGCTCCCATTGCTGAGCGAGACCTCCATGTTCCTGGTATTGATCCTCTCGCAAGCGAGCGAACCTGACGCGATCTCGATATCGAGCTCTCCGGTGAGATCGGAGAGCTTGACGCTTCCGCTGGCGACCTCGAGCTCGGTTGGCGTCGCCGCAGGCAAGCTGACCGTGAGCTCGACCTCGCACTTACCAAGGCGGCGCTCGTTCTCCTGACGAAGTTCGAGCTTCCCATCATCCTCCTCCGCGATGACCTTGCAATGCGCGGGGTCGCCCCGCTTGACCTTGTACGCGTGATGGATCTGCCCATCATTGCTCGCCGAGAGAGTGAGTGTTCCTGCGGTGAATTCGACCTCGAGCTCGTTGTACTTTCCGATGGAAGGGATCTTCTTCACGCTGGGAGAGGTCCTCTCGAGGTCTGATGTGTCGTTGTCCTGCGCGGCGACTTGCTCGGGTTGAAGGTCGAGGATCAGCGAAGTGAACGCAGCGGTCACGATAGCCAGGGCTGCCTGAGAACGTGTCATCATCATGGTACTCCATTGAACAATTGGACCGGTGAGGTCGTAAGAGCCCGTCACCATCGCTGGCTCGGTCGCGGCCTGTCGTGTCTCCTGCTTGTCGAGCACGACGATCGTCAAGGTCACGGCCACGGCGGCGCCTGCTGTGGCGAGCAACATCGAGCGCCACCAGCGCTCGAGCCAGGTCGGTGAGGATGCGGGCAAAGGATTATGAATGCGCGACTCAGCGGCGAGGAGTGCTTCTTCAGCTTGCTCCTCGAGCGTGACGCGCTCGCGTGTGTAGAGGGCGTGGAGGTCAGGGTCCTCCCGCATCATCTGCCAGAGGCGCTCGTCGCCTGTGCGCGGAGTGCTTCGCGCGGCGAGCTCGCGGATGCTGTCTGCGAGTTCGCGGTGTTCGTCTCGGGGCTCGTCATCATCGTCGTCTTCGCGACGTTGCTTGAGGTCTCCCTGGGTCATGACCAACCTCTCGGGGAAGGCGTCGCCGATGGAGTCCCACCCCATGACGAGGTTGAGCTGTCGCAAGGCGACGAGCAGATCGATGCGCGCTCGGCGCGAATCGTCGGCGCCAAGCCCGGTGTAATCGCAAAGCTCGCGCTCTCCGGCGTAGAGCGATGCGATGACGAGCTGTGTTTTCATCAGTCGGCGCTTGAACCCGAGGGGGCGAAAGCGGGAGCAGATCATCCAGCGCAGCAAGTTCTCGCTGCCCCACTGCTGCTCGAGCAAGGCGTCGATTTGCTCGAGCAAATCGACTCCGTCGCTGCGCTCGAAAAGCGCAGCGAGGCGTTCGGAGAGCGCGAACAACCTGCTCAGGTTGCGGCGTTGCGCGCTCTTCTCGAGCGCGCGCTCGGCGGCATCGATGTGACGATGCTCGAGAACACGCGCACCCTTGCCTGGAGCCAACCCTTGAAGGGAGCGCACATCACGCCGACCGCGCACGAGATCTCTGGCGAGATCCTCGAGCTTTCGCTCTCGGCGATCCTTGCGCCAGACAGAGATGCGCTCGAGCGCATCTCCATCGCCCCCTTGTTTTCGATGATGTTGGCAGGCGCGCTCGACAAGAACCCCGAACAACGCGCGCTCGGCCGCCAGACCGTACCAACAGGCAGCGCCATCGACCTCGCCGCGCTCGAGCGCGAACCCTGCGAGTTGCACCACGCAAGGTTGCTCGAGGCGGCGGGCCTCGTCGTCACACTGTTGTAGAAACGTTCGGGTCAAGGTTCTTCCTGCAAGTTCGCCGGGCATCGCGCGCCCATTCCGTTCATGCAGTGGAACCTAAACGCTCCGCATACGGGAGTGTGTATTCTTGTCGCCGCTCACTCGCTCTCGGGAGGAAGTGGCACGAAGAAGGCGCGGCCGATGGCGCCCTCGGCGACTTGAGCTGGATAATAACGGAACGGGACGGTGTCATTGGCGAGCCACAAGGCTGCCTGATCGGCAAAGTATGGCGAGTTGTTCAGGCCAGATTGCCCGCCCGGGATGATGTTCTGACCGAACACCTCACCATCCTTGAGCGCGATCACCATACGCATCACCGGGCCGCTGCCATGCGTGAAGCGCTCGCCGCTAAAGCCAGGGTTGGCAGCGTCGACGGCGAAGTTATCGCCAGGTCTCGGGAACCACTTGAGCGCCGCGCGAGGATCATCCTGGGACAGGTTCTCCGCCAACGGCAAGGTGTCGGTGGTGATGGAGAAGGCGTCGAGCAAGTCGCCAAAGTCCGTACCTTCGAGGAAGTCAGCGAGCAAGGACTCGAAGCGAACCTGGTGACGCAACCCCCAGATCCATGCGCTCATGTCATCGGTGCCAAATCCACCCTCGGCAGGCCCGGTGGGAGCGCCAGAGAGGAAGTCGAGTGATTCGCCGAGCGCGGTGAGGATCACCTCTTCGCTGCGCTCGACGGGCGCGGTGCCGAGGCGATCGAAGAAGATCGACTCCTCCGTCGTGGCGTTGTAGCTCTGGAGGTTGGTGGAGTTGCCCTGGCGGCCATCCAACATCCTCTTGAGGACGCGCATCTGCGCTACCGAGCCGCTGTTGGCGTAGACGAGATCCTCGTCGTTAAAGACCCCGCGCATGACGCGGGGGAGGTGCGCGTTGAAGATCATCGTCGAGACGGACATCTCGCGATCTTGCTCCGAGGGGGATGCGTAGAAGGTCTCGACGCCCGAAGGTGTGGGGAAGTCCGCGTCGACCCATGCCTGATAGCGCGTGGCGACCTCGTCGAACTGCGCGGACTTCGTGTTGTAGATATCCACGAGGCGCTGTTCGTCCTCGTCGAGCACGCGACTGAGCGCGGCGAGCTCCTGAGCTTTCGTGATGGCGGCGACAAAATGCGCGGCGAACATCTCGCCGGTGCGCGAGCGCGTGTCCGCCTGGATTTCGGCCATGTCCTCGACCGAGGCCGCACCATCCGAGGTCGCGCGAATCAACCCTTGCTGGATGGAATCACCGCGCACCGCGCGCCAGGGACCACCCACATACCAGGGGTCATCCGAGAGCGAGCCATCGTTGGTGATCGGCGCGGGTTGGTTGTTGCCATTGAGCACGAAGCCCTGCGGTGGGTTGACGACCTGAGGGGTCTGGTCGAACGGGACAACGCAGCGATAGGGATCATCCTGTCCAGGTTGTTCATCGACCTTGCCATCCTCGCTGCTCGGGATGGTGAAGCCGCCGTAGGTCTTGCCGTCGAGCAGGAACTGGGGGTGCGCGCCAGGCATCCACTCGTTTTGCGCATCGCGCGGCAAGTAGTTACGGCAAGGCACGGCCTGATAAGAGGTGAACAGGATGTTGCCCTGATCATCGGTCACTGCCGAGTAGAGCATGTTCCCGATGAGCCCCTTGGTGGCTTCCTGATACTCGTAGACATCATTGGTGAAGGTGAAGCTGTCCAGGATGTCGACGTAGCGCGTGGCGTCGAAGGCGGTGTAATCGAAGCTGATCGCGGTGACCACGCCGTCATTGTCCGTATCACCGGGGACGACGTAGCGCCCCGCGAGGTTGACGACGTACTCGCCAGCCTGCGCTTCGTCGGGGCTCGCCAGCTCGCGCCCTTCGATCTCGAACAACCAGCGGCCATCGAATGTCACCCAACGTGGCCAGACCTCGGTGCGCTCCTCGCTGTCGAGCGCGCGAACCTCGGCGATATCATAGCTCTCGTCAACTTGTGTGAGCGGCTGTGTCTGGCCCTCGAAGGTCGTCGAGACAGGCTTTCCTTCGGCATCGAGCGTGAGCTCCTCGCGGTACCAGTCGGTGATATCTGCGAACGGGTTGACCTGACTCCAGGCGACCTTGCCATTGGTTCCCACCGCGAGCACGGGGAGGCTCGTGATCAGGAGCCCTGCCTGACGGAGTTCTTCCTCGCCAAAGGTCGTGGTGTCCATGCCGATCTGGTACATCAGCGCGGGCACGGACAGCGGCAGGTGGCCATCACCAGCGACGAGTCCGACGCCGTCCATGGTCTTGGTGCCTTGGACCGCCCAGGTGTTGGAGCCAAAGTTATCGACCTCGCTGCGACCGAAGCGCTCCTCGAGGCGCTCGTGGCGCTGACGTGCGCGGTCGAGCATCCCGGCGGGGAGTTTGGCGAGCGAGCCGACGGGCAACTCCGGGTTGTTGAGGTTCCCCTTGAGCGCGTTCGCGTCGGAGCCAAACCCTGGCGCCGAGGCCACATCGAACAGCGGCGCGATGCCACCCTTCCAGACATCCTCGCGCGCGCCAGCGCGTCGAAGCTCGAGCTCGAAGTCCCCATCATTGTAGAGGCTGTCGAGGCGAAGCAGGCTGGAGGTGCGGCCGATGTCTCCCGAGGAGAAGTTGGTCTCGTACATGATCACGGCGACCATGGCGGCGATATCGCGGCGCGTGAAGGGCTCCATGGCGTCGGCGACGTTGCGCAACCCGAGGACGAGCTTGAAGGTCTCGAGCTCGGAAGGTCCGGGGAGTTCCTTTGATTTGACGCGCTCGATGTACTCGTTGATGCCGCGCACGTAGGCGTCGATGTAGACCTCGGTCTCGGGAGAGAGGTTGTCGAGGACGCGTTGCGTGACGTGATCCATGCCGATCATGCGCGCTTCGACGTCATTGGGGAGCGCGGCGTCACCGAGCAAGGAGCTGATGGTGCCTTGCGCGAGGCGACGCTGGAGATCCATGACGAAGTAGCGGTCGCGCGCGACGATGAACCCGAGCACGTAGCCAAGATCCTCGCGGTTGGTGGCGTAGACGTGGGGTCGCCCGTGCTCGGTGAAGACCACGTGCACCGGCTCCTTGAGGCCCGCGAGCGCCCACGCCTCGGTGCGTGGGACTCGAGCGATGGCGCGTTGTTCTTCGGTCAGATCGTCGAGGTTCGGCTCGACGAAGAGATCGACCTCTTCGGTCATATCTTCGGGCGGTTGCCCCTGGTCCTGGCCCATATCTTCGGGCGGCGAGGCCATGTCGGCGGGCATATCGGCGGGGTTGTTTTGGTCCTTGCTCTCGGCCATATCCTCCATGGCCTGCCCCATATCCTCGGCGGGTTCAGGGTCCTTGGAGCACCCCAGGAGCGAGCACATCAGCGCGAGTGACAACAGATAACGTCGTTGTTGCCAACCAGGAGAGACAAAACGCATGAGATACCTTCGATGGTAGAAAATAGGCGTGGTGGTCGAGAACCCAGCGAGCATAAGAAAACACGCGCCCGGATTCAACCTCTCTCCTACCCTTCGAAGCCAGGATGCATGCGCTCGAGCATCGCGCCCCAGACCTCGCAGACGGCAGTGGGGAGGTGCTCGGACTCGGCGATCGAGAGCATCCCATCAGGGCGAATCGTGTCCGGGTCGAGCTCGAGTTGTTCCAGCGAGGAGAGCCCGCCGATGCCAGCGAGAAGCTCGGCGCCATCGCTCGAGATGCGATTGCCGCGGAGGTTGAGGTGAAGCAGATGGAGATCACCAGCTTTCGCCAGGTGTGAGATCGCCTCGTCATCGAGGCGATTGTTCTCCATATCGAGATGGATCAATCCCTTGAAGAAGGGTGCGTGGAGCATGCGCTCGAACCCCACGCTCGTGATCATGTTGTTGCGGAGGTCGAGGAAGCGCAACCCATCCAATCCTGCGCAATCGAAGAGCATCTGGACGCCCGCGTCGCCGAGCATGGCGCCATCGATGGTGAGCGCGTTGATGAGGATGATGGCGGGATCAGGCTCCCCATCATAGAGGGAGTCGATCCAGGGTGTGGAGGGCTCACGATGGATGGAGATGGGCCAAAAGCGCAGCTTCTCGACACAATAACCACTTATCGCGCGCTCGCGCTCGCGCGGTGACGGGCACTGTTCGAGCAATTCGCAGAGGTGCTTCCAGGAGGCGACTCCCGGGTTCTCCAATGCGGCGCGCAATTCGCCCCACCAATCACTAATCTTCTGAGCCACGTCTAACACCTGAATCGATCTGAGCATGCCGCCACATCCACCAAAGGGTTCGCGTCAACAGTCTTCAGATCGATTATCGTCCCTTCACCGCCTCGAGTTGCGTCGCGCTCGAAAAAATTCACGCGTCGCGCTGGAAAAACGGTGATCGCGCCGAATCAATCGGGGCGAGGTTGTTTGGTTCCGCTCCAAATCCCATGCGGTCGTGAGAAGCCATCGTGAGAACGTTCCAGTTGCACGCAAATGGACGCCCTCAGGTGCGTCTTTATCACGACAAATCACACCAGATCCTCGCGCCTCGTTTCTGGCAAGGCAGCATCGTTGCATATCAGCGACGCAGATCAGCGATGCAAATCATCGGTGCAGCGTCTCGATGCGGTTCGCAAAGTCGCTGGTCATTGGAGAGCTCGACCCGCAGAGGGTGCCATACCCCCCCGAGATAGTCACGCCCATTCTCGCTGTATGACCGCGCATCCGGCACCACAACTCAAACCAACGCCTATGAAAATCGAACTACATCCAAAAGAAACAAAGGGGCGCCAGGTGGATGTTCCACCCGGCGCCCCTTTGCCTGATTCGAGCCCTCGCTGACCTGTCATGCCAGCCAGTTTTCAAGCCTTGTTGTACGCGCTCAAGTCGACGCTCTCGGGGAGCTGGACGAGCTTTTGATTCTGGTCCACGCAGACCATCTCGACGACGCCCTCGACGAGCGCCTGAGGTTCGCCCTCCTTCCAGACGCTGTGCTCGAAGATGGCGCGCCAGTCGCTCTCGCGACGCGCGACGGTGCGAATCTCGAGCTCGTCGCCAAGCCTCGCGCCCTTGCGGAACGAGAGCGACGCCTTGTAGACGACAAAGCCGACGCCGTCTTCATCGAGCAAGCGCACCAGCTCGGCGCGGCCCAGCATGTGCTCGCGAGCGCGCTCGAAGTACTTGAGGTAGTTGGCGTGGTAGACCACGCCCGAGAGGTCCGTGTCCTCATAGTAAATGTGGACGAGGTGACGATGCATCGGCGCCATTCCTTTGAGAAATCAGTAATACCAGGGGAACTTGCTGTAGTCTTGAGGGCGCTTCTCCAGGAAGGCATCTCTGCCCTCGGCGGCCTCGTCGGTTCCGTAGGCGAGGCGAGTGGCCTCGCCAGCAAAGATCTGCTGCCCGACCAGACCATCATCGAGCATGTTGAACGCGAACTTGAGCATGCGCTGTGCCGTGGGGCTCTTCGCGTTGACGTCAGCGGCCCACTCGAGCGCGACCTCTTCGAGGCGCTCATGCTCGACCACGGCGTTGACCATCCCCATCTGGAAGGCTTCCTCTGCCGAGTAATTGCGCCCCAGGAAGAAGATCTCGCGCGCGCGCTTTTGGCCGACCTGACGCGCCAGATAAGCCGAACCATAGCCCGCGTCAAAGCTCGCGACGTCCGCGTCGGTTTGCTTGAAGACCGCATGCTCCTTGCTCGCGAGCGTCATGTCCGCGACCACGTGCAGGCTATGCCCGCCGCCGACTGCCCAGCCAGGGACCACGGCGATGACGACCTTTGGCATAAAGCGAATGAGGCGCTGCACCTCGAGGATGTGCAACCTGCCGAGCTTGGCGCGATCGACGGCGCCGTCTGCGCCCTGATACTCGTATCCTGCCTTGCCGCGAATCCTCTGGTCGCCGCCCGAGCTAAACGCCCAGCCGCCATCCTTTGGCGAGGGGCCGTTGCCCGTCAGCAGCACACAACCCACGTCACTCCACATGCGCGCGTGGTCGAGCGCCGTGAAGAGCTCGTCCACGGTCTGAGGACGAAACGCGTTGCGGCACTCGGGGCGGTTGAACGCCACGCGCACCGTGCCTTGATCCTTGGCTCGGTGGTAGGTGATGTCCTTAAAGTCGAACCCCTCGACCTCGTCCCAGAGCTGCGGGTTGAAAATTTCGGAGACCATCTTCATCCTCCAGAGTGTCGTCGTTTGGCATGGGCGCCAGCACCTCTTCGCCAGCGCTTCGATGCAACGCACCTAACTCATGCTCACGACTCGAGTCAATCTCCATGGGAATCGAGATCACGTTTACAAGCACGCACCACCGCGTCCAACGCAATGACGCGACCCGCATCCAGGTGCGGCTCCAGTCTCACCAGCGCCTCTTTCAGGTCAAAGGGTGGTCCCCTTCGGAGGGCTTGCTCGAGGAGCCGATCGAGCTCTCGCACGAGATCCCAGGCATGCGCAGCGCGATCCTTCCCGGATCGGGTGATTATCATTTGAGCGATCCTCTCCACATTCATCGCCAGAGCGACCGCTACTTTCGCATCGACGGCGAGGAGCTCTCGTTGGGCTCGCGCGATGCTGTCGAGCACCACTACAAGGAAAACGCCGTGGTCACCTTTGGCGACCTGCGCAGCGCCGTCGCGCGCGCTCAACAAGCCAGCGGCGGCGATGACGTGCGGCTACGAACCATGCGCGAGAGCTGGCTCGGCGCGCTCAAGACCCTGGAGCACATGGAAGATCCGCGCGGTCAGCAAGCGGGCGCAGACTACCTCGCGGACTTCCTCGACCGCGCGCTCCAGCAGGTTCCTCAGCCAAGGCTCATCGGCAGCGCGAAGCAGACCAAGTGGGCCAAGGATCTTCGCCTGCGCGCCATCCAGAAGATGGGGCTGCTCGGCAGAGAGGTCGAGAGCCGGGAGGAGTTTTGCGCGGTGTTGTGCGCGCAGTTGCTCGCGCGCACACAGGAGGACGCAGGTTACTGGATCGGATTGCGCGATCTGATCATGGGTGGAGATATGCGCGAGCTGCTCGCGGCAATGCTCGAAGAGGACTGAGTTCTAGAGGAACTCGCAGCCAAGAATCTCGGAGAACTCGCGCGTGTAAGGCGCCAGATAACTCGTCATGCGCTCGTCACCACGCACAGGCAGGAGCTTCGCCGCGCGCTCGGCCAACACATCCGGCTCGGGCTCGCCAGACCTCGCCAACGCCACACCGAGCGCCTCGCCCATCACCCGCATGTAATCATTGTTCATCAAGCCGGGTAATTGCTGCTGATACACGGCGCATACATCCGCCTGTGGTTCCCCACCCGTGCACCCCGCCGCTTGCAACAAGACCTGCTTCTTCTGCGCATGCTGCGTGCCAAAGCCCACGGTCTTCAAGCGCGCCTCGGCTTCCCATCGAAACAACTGCACGGTCTTCTCCGCCTTGGAAATGGGGACAACCTCTCGGATCACCTCAGGGTAGACCTCTTGCAAGACCGGCACGAGCGCATGAGAAGCGTCGTCGAGCTTTGTCTCGAGACGCTCGCAACGCGTGCGCTTCTGCGCCGCGCCGCTCTTACCTGTCGCCGTCTCGGCCGAGTCCTTTGGCTCGTGCGATGAACCGCTCTGCCCACGGCAACCTGACATGCCCAGCGAGATGATCGCGCCCCAGATAACCAGACGTTTTGTGTTGTCACTGAAGTCCACCGACGACCTCTCGTTTCGAGCAAACGTGCCCCGTGCGTGGGAGGATGTGGTGTAAAAGAATTCGACACAGCTTGCAAACACGACCTCTCTTCATGCCCGCGCCAGCGCCTCGCCCAGAAAGCCCCGAGCGTTTTTTTGATACCCGGATTTCTTGTTTGCAAACCTGTGGCAAAAAAAACGCTCGGGGCTTTCTGGCCACCGCAGGTTGCAAAAGCACACCTCGACCCACTCCGGCGATGTTTGCGATGCATCTTTCGATGTATTATACAGATCTGAAGTTCCGTTGCATTGTCGAGCACCCGGGGTGAGAGAGCCCATGTCGAGTCAAACCACCGCGAGGAAACTCGCGAACCTCACAGCGATGCTCTGCCTCCTTGGCCTGGGCATCACGGGTTGCCGGGAGAGCGCGCCGACGCAGGATGCGCCCGACACGAAGGCAGCGATCGAGGCGGCCGCGCACGACCCCGCGCCCGCGAACCTGATGCGTTTGACGCAGGCTCAATACAGCAACAGCGTTCACGACATCCTGGGCGATGATATCGTCGTCCCCGCGAAGCTCGAGCCAGACATTCGCGCGGGCGACTTCATCGCGCTCGGCGCTGGCAAGACGACAATATCTGCGCGCGGCGCGGAGCTCTACGAGCAAGCCGCCCATGATATCGCCGAGCAAACGCTCGAGAAACATGGCGATACCTTCGTGACGTGCACACCGGACGCGCTCTCGAATACGACCGACGTCGAGGAGTGCGCGGGCGAGTTTGTCGACTTGCTCGGCCCGAAGCTCTGGCGACGCCCCCTCGCATCTCCAGAGCGCGAGCGGCTTATCGCCATCGCCCGAACGAGCGCGACCACCCTCGGTGATTTTGACCAGGGCCTCGTCTTCGCGCTCGCGACGATGCTCCAGTCACCCAACTTTCTCTTCCGCGCCGAGGTTGGCCTGGAGGAGAGCGGCGAGCAACCGAGGGCGCTGGACAACTGGGAGGTGGCCTCGAAGTTAAGCTATGTGCTCTGGAACACCACCCCGGATGAGGCGCTGCTGGAAGCCGCCGGGCGCGGTGAATTGACCGATGACGAGGGGCTCGCTGCCCAGATCGACCGCATGCTCGAAGACGAGCGCGCGCGCCACGGATTGCGCGCCTTCTTCTCGGACCTCTACCAGCTCGAGCGCCTCGACGGGTTGACCAAGGCGCCAGAGCTCTTCGAGCACATCAGCGAGGAGGTCGGACCTTCCGCGCGCGAGGAGACCTTGCGCACGATCGAACACCTGGTGTTCGATCTTCGCGGAGATTGGCGTGACATCATGACCACGCGAGAGACCTTCATCAACCGCAAGATGGCCAGCATTTACAACATGCGCTCGCCCGCGCGCGAGGGCTTCGCCATGGCCACGCACCCGTCGGACACGCCCAGACAGGGCCTGCTCGGCATGACCAGCATCCTCGCGCTCTACGCCCACCCCGTCTCGACCTCGCCGACGCTGCGCGGGATGTTCGTGCGCACGAAGTTGCTCTGCCAGCCGATCCCCGCGCCACCGGCTGGCGTGGACACGAGCATCCCGGAACCTTCGGGGAAGGCGCCGACGCTGCGCGCGCGCATCGCCGAGCACCTCGAGGAGCCAACCTGCGCGGGATGCCACAACCTGATGGACCCGATCGGCCTGGGGCTCGAGCACTTCGATGGTCTCGGGCGCTTTCGAAGTCGCGACAACGGGGTCGAGATCGACGCGAGCGGAAAGCTCGATGGCGTCGAGTTTTCCGACCTCTCCTCGCTGGCGGTTGCCATCCGAGATCATGACCGCTTCGGCGTCTGCCTGACGCGCAAGTACTACCAATACGCCACCGGGCAAGAGCTCGCCGAGGGGCCAGAGCCCGATTTGGTGGTGGCCATCTCGGACCACTTCGCCGCGAGTGATTTCGACGTGCTCGAGATGATGCGCGCGACCCTGCTAAGTCGAGGATTTCGCACGGTCGCATCGCCTGCGACGCAGCACTCTCAGTCCGAGGAAGCCAAAGAGGAGGTCGAGTGATGCGAGGCAAGATCCACAGACGCGCCCTGTTGCGCGGCATGCTCGCTGGCGCTGGCGCTGTGACCGTCGGGCTCCCCTTGCTCGACGCCTTCCTCGATGGTTCGGGCAAGGCGATGGCCAATGGCGAGCGTCTCCCTCCCCGCTTCGGGCTCTTCTTCTTTGGCAACGGCGTCCACCCGGAGCGCTGGATTCCCACCGGCGATGGGATGGACTGGACGCTGTCCGAGCAGCTCGAGCCATTGCGTGGTCTGGAGAGCGAGTTCAGCGTCATCAGCGGCATGGAGGTCAAGACCCCCAATGATATCCCTCACGGCTCTGGCGAGGCGGGCATCCTCTCAGGCGCGGCGCTGATCATCGAAGGAGAACACAACACCTTCCGCGCGCCGAGCATCGACCAGATCATCGCCAATGAGATCGGCACGACCACGCGCTTCAAGTCGATCGAATTCGGCGCGCAAGCTGGCGGCGGGGGCTCTTACAATGGCCCTGATAACCGCAACCCTCCTGAAACAAGCCCCTTCGCGCTGTACGAGCGCGTGTTTGGCGCGGGCTTTCGCGCGCCGGGCGAGGAGGGAGAGATCGACCCCAAGATCGCGTTGCGTCGGAGCGTCCTGGACGCGGTGATGGAGGACAGCAAGAAGCTTCAGGCAAGGGTTGGCGCCAATGATAAGCGCCGCCTCGAGCAACACTTCACCTCGATCCGCGAGCTCGAGCTGAGGTTATCGAGGCTCGAAGAGGACCCGCCCTCGCGCGCCGCCTGCATGCGCCCTGGTGATACGCCCATGATGGCGTACCCCGATGTGGACGGCAGACCACAAATCACGGCCAAGAACCGCGCCATGTGCGACATCATGGCGATGGCGCTCGCTTGCGATCAAACGCGCGTCTTCTCGAACTTTATCACCGCGCCGGTCAACAACCTCCTCTTCCAGGGGGCGATGGCGGGACACCACCAACTCACGCACGATGAGCCCGGCGACCAACCTCAAGTGCACGCCATCGTGCTCCAGTTGATGGAGGAGGTCGCTTACATGATCGAGACCTTGCGCGCGGTCCCCGAGGGGGACGCGACGCTGCTCGACAACTGCGGTGTCCTGATCACGACCGATGTCTCCTACGGGCGCACACACTCGCTCGACGAGTTCCCGATCCTTATCGCCGGGAGCGCGGGAGGAAAGCTCAAGAAGGGCTACCACTACCGCTCGCAGAACAAGGAGAACGCGAGCAAGGTTCATGTCACGCTGATGCGCGCGCTCGGAATCAATGTGGAAGGCTTTGGCGTCGACGAGGGCTTTGCCTCGGACAGCATCGGCGCGCTGGAGGTGTGAGTGATGACCCCGCGAGCATCTTCGAGAAAATCAATGGCGCTCGTGGCGCTCCTTCTAACCCTCATCGCGAGCGCCTGCGGACAGGCCACAGCGCCGGAGCAAGATCCGCCAGAGGTCGAGGAAGAGGTGCACATGTGCGGCCCCTCACACGAGCCAAGGCTCGCCGTGATCCGAAAGCTCGACTTTATCCGCGCCGAGGGGGACATCTCACGCGGGATGAACCTCGACATGCACGTCTCCGCGTCCGACAGCAGCGAGGGTTGCTTCAAGTCCGATTACACCACCCCCGATGGGGTCGAGGGGATCGACAACCAGTTCGCCAGGTTGCTCCCCGCGATCGAGGCCGTCGGTGGCGCAGAGGGCTTTGAATCCGCAGTGCAACGCGCCATCAACAACGGCGATGTGTTGCTCGGGGTCCAGCTCCAGCGCCTCGAAGATATCGAACAGGACGCCTGCCTCGAGGTCCGCTTCCAGCGCCTGGACGGGCGCCCGACCATCGGCGCGCTCGGGCTCATCGAGCCTGGGCAAACCTTTGATCCAGATCTCGAAGCGCCCACATCGAGCGTGGAGGACGCCATCATCGAAGGGGGCATTCTTTACGCTGGCCCCTTCGAGCTCTCGCTCCCGATGCAGATCGGCAACAACCAGCTGCTCGTCACCATCTTCGACGCCCAGATCGAGGCACATGTACGCGAGGATGGCTCCATCGAAGGGATGATGGCGGGCGCGATCGAGGTCGCAGAGATCCTCGCGCTGCTCGAGACGATCGAGGACGGCACGGATCTTTTGGGAGTGATTCGCTCGGTGCTCTCGCGCAGCGCGGATCTGGACAAGGACGAGAACGGCAAGTGCCAGAAGCTCTCGCTGGCCGTCGACTTCCAGGCCACGCCAGCCTTCTTCTACGAGGACGCCGACGCGCCCTCCCCGCTCGAGACCGAGCAACAATGATTGACGAGGCGACGCCTCATGGTTGTGATTTCCCCTCTTGCCCCGGAACGCTCGATGAAAGCAAAACGCCACCTCTGGCTTCGCGCGACGCTGCTCCTCTCGCTCACACTCGCAGGCATCTGCGGCTGCTCGCGCGGCGATGGAGACCCGGAGGACATGAACGCGATGTCCTCGCAGGATATGGGCAGCACGGGCTCGGATGATATGAACGGGGCGGACATGCTCCCCGCCACGGATATGAGCGAGCAGGAGGACCTCTCCTCGCCAGCGGATATGGATGACGCCGGTGATATGGGCAACGAGGATATGGCGGCAACACTCCCAGAGGACCCGCTCTCACTCGACATCCTCGAACCTGGCCCGTATGGCATCGGCTACCGGCACTTCGAGGTCACCTACACGCCAGCTCCGGGTGGTCCCGAGCGCACGATCGGCGTCAACCTCTGGTACCCCACCCTCGACACGAGCGGTGAGCGTCCGCGTTACCTGGGGTTGTTCCGCGAGCGCGAGGCGGTGTTCGTGGACGCGAGCGTCGCGCCCTCGATTTACGAGGATGGCAAGTTCCCCGTGCATTTGCACTCACACGGCAACCAGGGCTACGCCGCCGCCGAGGCGCCGCTATTGTTCCACTTCGTGACCCACGGCTGGGTGATCGTCGCGCCAGATCACACCA
The DNA here is from genome assembly GCA_036155555.1 of Myxococcota bacterium. Classification (GTDB taxonomy): domain Bacteria; phylum Myxococcota_A; class Bradymonadia; order Bradymonadales; family Bradymonadaceae; genus JAYZVO01. The sequence continues at coordinate 31,115 of JAYZVO010000102.1, read as the reverse complement.
ACAACACGAGCGTGGATCACAAGGACCCGAGGCCGATGCCGCTCTATTACTCGAGGCCGCTCGACCTCCGCACGGCGCTGGACGCGGCAGCAAACCTCGAGGACGGCGATCCTCTGGCAGGGAAGCTCGTGACCGATCGCGTGTTTCTGAGCGGGCATAGCTTCGGCGGATGGACGACATGGCTTGGCGCAGGCGCGACGTTTGACGCGGCGCGCGTCGAGGAGCAGTGCGCGGGCAACATCGAGGCGGGAGGACCCGGTTGCACGGAGGCCGACCTGGAGGTGTTCGCCTCGGACTTGAGCGAACCTCGCGCGGTGGCAGGATTGCCCACGGCAGGGACGCTCGGCGAGAACTGGTCCGCCACAGATGGCTTGAAGAGCGCGGGGATTCCGATGCTGATGTTGACTGGAGACGAGGACTCGTCGATGACGGCTGAAGCCGCCGAGTTGCAGTGGATGCGCAGCGAGGGGTTGGAGGCAGGCTGGGTGCAAATCGAGGGGGGCTGCCACGAGACCTTCTCGCTGGGCAACTGCCCCAATATGCCCGCGGCGGAAGGAGACTACATCGTGCGCGCCTATGGCCTGGCGTTCGCGAGGCGCCATGTATTGGGAGATGAGGGCGCGCAGGCGACGGGGATTCTCGACGGGAGCGTCGAGGTCGACGCGCGCGCGAAGCTGATGTTGCAACCCTGACCCATCAGGCGACCAACTGGGCGCGAAAGGCGCAATCTCCGACCTCGACGATGTCTTCTGGCCCGAGGCTCGCGCGAGCGCGCTTGATGCCATTGATACAGGTCCCGCGCGCGCTCATCATATCCTCGATAAAGAGCTCGCCGCCATGATGGAGCAAGCGACAGTGCCTCCTCGAGATGCCCTGCTCGGGGATGGCGAGGTCGTTCAAGAGCTGCGTTCGCCCGATATGCACGATCTCCTTCGGGAAGAAGCCTGACACCTCGCGAGTGTCCTGGGCAAGAAGCTGCACGAGGATGCCGCTCGAGTGCGTGGCGCCAGTGAGCGTGATGTGACGAGAGGCGGCCACGCTCGCGACGTCGGCGTCGATGCAATGGACAGGGAGAGAGAGCGAGCGCAACGCAGGGAACCTCGGGCTCTGGAGCAAGCGGAGCACGGCGCGAGGGTCGAGCGCCACCCCATCGACGCCGAGGTGCTCGAGTTCATGCGCTATATATGCGGGGTTGCCATCACCGGCGATCGAGGTTAGCCCGCCTGCGGTGAGCCCATTCCCGCCGAGATCACAACGGCGCAAGCGCGTAAACAGCGGCGAGCGCATCAACACCGCCACCCCTTCATTCCCCATCGAGAAGCGCTCCATGCGAAGGTTTCGCAGGGAGGGAAACGCGTCACACGAAGCCATCGCGTTGGCAAAGGCGATGCCCGCCGTCGCGCCCGTGTAGACGAGTTCCAGCGTGTGCAAGCGCGTGAGCTGTCGGTCGATATCAAAGTCGGTGTCGAGCAGGCTGGCGGCGCGCCAGCGCACGCGCTCGAGCCGAGAGAGCCAGGGGGAGCCGAGCAACCGAGAGAAGTCTCCTGGCGAGACGGGGAGCGCGAGGTCCATGACATCGAGCGCGCTGATGGCGTGGAGCCAGGGACCAGGGGGCCTGGGCACGTCCTCTTCGGTGAGCCAGCGCCAATCACCAGCGCGATAGAGGAGCTGCTCGATCCACCTGGGAGGACAACAGCGTGAGGAGAGAGGCCATTGCCTGGAGATGATCGAGAGGAGGTAATCGCGCTGGTGAGCGCAGGCAGGATCATCCCCGAGCACCTCGAGCGCGAGGCAGATGCTGTCCCAGGCGCGAGGTGTCGGGGGATGGTGTGCGAGGCTGCGTATGAGCCCGAAGTCCACGGCAGCCCTCAGCGCTCGAGGCGGCGCTCGACCTCGCGCAGGATGGTGACGCGGTTTTTATTGGCCGCCTCGTAAGCGCGCAGCTTCTCGAGCTGATAGACATCGAGGGAGTCGAGCGCGGCGTTGACCTGCTTGACGTTAAGCTCATCATAACCCTCGAGCGAGGGCGCATCGACGAGGCGCTCTCGCTCGCCCCAGAACGCCGCACAGCGCTCGAGGCGCTCCTTCGAGCGGGTCACGGGCGCGGGCTTGACGGGAGCGCGCTCGAGCAGGGATGAGGCGGTCTGCAAGGAGCTCGAGGCGACGCGAAAGGCGAGCTGACGCGAGGAGTCGCGGAGTTGCCCGAGCGCGCGCGCCTGGGAGTCTTCGAGTTTGCGCTTCGCGTCAGTGGTGCGCTGCTCCAGCTCGCGTTGAGCGCGCTCGGGCAGCTCGGTGAGTGTGGATAGATCGAAACGATCGAGGAGTGAAGTAGCCATGTTAAAGGTCCCTTGAAGGTTGCAGTGAGAGATGGTGAGGGCCACCATCACGCAGCCGATCGCGGCTGCTTCACCAATGATTCTATACACATGACGCGCCGCGTCATCAAGAATAATGACGCAGCGCGTCATGCCAGACAACCTCTCACCTGACCGAGGGCTTACATCACTGGCCCGAAACAATCTTAAAGAAAACGCCTCACCACCGCATGTTAAGCTGACCAGCGCATCCACGACCATCCCCCACAGACAGCGAAAAAGACGCGATTGACACCTGCCCCGATTTCCAGAAAACTCGGACCCTGAAGCAGTCTCACCAAAGATCTCCGTGGGTGGAGAAGCGAGGAGCGGTCGATGCAAGATGAGAAGAACGATTCGAAGGGAACCCCCTCTCCTTCCTCTTCGGAGTCGTCGTCGCCCCCCACCCAACCCAAATCATCGCAGGGGCAGGAGCATCAAGCATCCATCGAGGAGCAGGCACCGACCACACCTCCAGCGTCATCCTCCAGGTCCTCGGACGAGCTCAGCTTCTCTAACGACAACAAGCCTCGCTACCTCGTCGCCATCGGCGCATCGGCCGGTGGGTTAGAGGCGCTCGAGCGCCTGCTCGAGGGGTTGCCAGATGACACGGGCGCCGCGTTTGTCATCATCCAGCACCTCTCGCCAGACTTTAAGAGCTTGCTCGGCGATCTGCTCTCGCGGCGCGCGCGCATGCCCGTCATCAACATCGAGCAGGGGCAACCGTTGGCGCCGAACACGGTGTACCTGATCCCTCCAGGCAAAGAGGTCGAGCTTCGCGGGAGCTTCTTCTTGCTGCGCGACCGCCAGCTCAAGGATGGCATCAACCACCCGATCAATATCTTCTTCTCCTCGGCCGCAGCCGCCTTTGGCAAACGGACCATCGGCATCGTGCTCTCGGGCACGGGCTCTGATGGCACCAACGGGGTGCGAGACATCCACGAGGCAGGCGGCCTCGTGGTGGTTCAGGATCACGCCTCGGCGAAGTTCTCGGGGATGCCGCACAGCGCGCTCGCGACAGGAATCGTCGACAGCGTGGCGACCCCTTGGGACATCCCCAATGTGGTGCTGCGCCATATCGGCTACCTCGATCAGCAGGCAGGAGACGCCGACGGCGGCAACGACGAGTACTCGGGATTCGGTGGCGTCTACGCCTTGTTGAACACGCGCTACAACCTCGACTTCAAGAAATACAAGTCGACCACGGTCATGCGGCGCATTCACAGGCGCATGAAGATCCTCGAGCTCGACACACCGCAGTTGTTCTCCGAGCACTTGCAGCAAAACCCGGACGAGGTCGAGCTCCTCTATCAAGATCTCCTCATCGGCGTCACGCAGTTCTTCCGTGACGAGGACGCCTTCGAGCGATTGCGCGAGCACGTCATCCCCGCGCTCTTTGACGAAGCGGTCAATCGCGACGAGCTGCGCGTCTGGGTGGCCGGGTGCGCGAGCGGCGAGGAGGCGTACTCGATCGCGATCCTGTTGTATGAAGAGGCGGTCAAGCGCCAGTATTCGCTCGAGAACATCAAGATCTTTGCCACGGACGTCCACCACGGCTCGCTCAAGCGCGCGGCCAACGGCATCTACTCCGAAGCAGAGCTCGCCAAGGTCTCGCCATCGCAGCGCGAAGCCTTCTTCACGCACAACAACCAGGGTTGGCAGGTCAAGCAGACGCTGCGCAACATGATCGTGTTCGCCACGCACAACATGCTCTCAGATCCTCCCTTCACCAACATGGATCTGATCTCTTGCCGCAACGTCCTGATTTACCTGCTCGCCGAGAGCCAGGCGACCGTGCTCTCGACCTTCCACTTCGCCTTGCGCAACAACGGCTACCTCTTCCTCGGGTCTTCCGAGCAGCTCGGCATGCTCGACTCGCGCTTCGAGACGCTCGATCGCAAGGAGAAGGTCTTTATCAAGAAGCAGGACATGAACGCGCGCTACGGGCGCATGCTGCCAAACCTTCGCCCGAGGGCATCGCGCCCCACACCAAACGTCAAGTTCAGGCGCCCGATCTTCGAGCGCAACGTCCTCGACGTCACCGTGCAGCACGCCTACGACAGCCTGCTCTCGCGCTATGTGCCGACGAGCTTCCTGGTCGACCAGGAGTTCAACATCATCCACGTCTTTGGCGACGGCGGAAAATACCTGCGCCACGAGTCTGGAAAGATGGCGCACGACATCATCTCGCTGACCACCGGTGATCTTCGCGCCGCGCTCAACGCCGGACTTCACAAGCTCGCGCGCACCAACGAGGAGATGTCCATCACGGGCATCCGCACAGAGAACGACCCGAACAAGCGCCTGAGCCTGCGCCTCTCCACGCTCCCCTCCCCTTCGAACCAACAAGCCGTGATGCTCGTCACCGTCGAGGAGGCAGAAGCGAGGCCGCGCTCGCTCGCGGAGCAACACACGTCGCCTGGTGCTCCGAGCGAAGATGAGCCCTCGGAGCGAAACCTCGACATGGACGAGGAGTCCAGGCGACACATCGATCAGCTCGAGTACGAGCTCAGCTACACCCGAGAGCACCTCCAGTCGACCATCGAAGAGTTGGCCGCGAGCAACGAAGAGCTCCAGGCCACCAACGAGGAGATGGTCGTCTCCAACGAGGAGTTGCAGTCGACCAACGAGGAGCTCCACTCACTCAACGAGGAGCTCTACACGGTCAACGCCGAGTACCAGCGCAAGATCGAGGAGCTCACCGAGCTAAACTCCGACCTCAACAACCTGCTCTCCTCGACCAACATCGGGACGCTCTTCCTCGACAACGACCTCAAGATCCGCAAGTTCACCGACGCGACCGCCGACATCTTCAACCTGATCCCGCAAGACATCGGCCGTCCCATCACGCACATCTCCTCCAATATCGAGATCTCGGACTGGGCCGAGCGCGCGCAACGCGTGATGCGTACCGGACGCCAGGAAGAAGAAGAGGTCACCACGCGCCAGAGCGAGCGCACCTACCTGTTGCGCGTGAGCCCCTACCGCACCGAGACCGGGAGCATCGAAGGGGTCGTCATCACCTTCACCGACGTCACGCGCCTGCGCGAAGCCGAGGACAAGCAGCTCCAACTGCAAGAGCGCTTCCAGCAACTCGCAGACAACATCTCGGTCAGCTACCAGCTCGTCGCGCTCGACCCGCAGCGCTCCATTTACACGAGCCCCTCCTTCGAGACGATCTGGCACCACCCGACGCACAAGCTCGAAGAGCGCCCCTATGACTGGCTCTCTGCTGTGCTCCCGGAAGATCGCGCCGCGGTCGAGCGCATCCTGAACGACACCGACGCGTCGAGCAGCCCGAGCATCGAGTTCCGCATCAAAGCACCGGAAGAGCCTTCGGGGATCGCCTGGATTCGCCTCCAGATCTTCCCCATCGGCACCGAGACGGGCGCCATCTACCGCCGCGCGCTGCTCGCAGAGAATATCACCGACCGCAAGCAACAGGAGTTCGAGCTCAGGAGCTTGCAGTCCGAGCGCGAGGAGCAAACCGTGCTGGTCGAGGCGATCATGCGCACGACGCCAGATCGCGTGGTCATCCAGAACGAAGCGCTCGAGGTCACCTACAAAAACGACGCCGCGCAGACCGAAGAGGTCCTCCCCGAGGAACCTCGCGCGCAGCTCGACAAGGCGCTCCAACAGGTCATCGAAGATGGGCAACCGCGCGCCATCTCCTTGCAATGGCGCGACGACCAGGGAGAGCACTACAACGAGGTCTCGCTCACACCTCTGCTCGATGGCACGCACGAGCGCGTGGTCGGCGTCATCTCGGTCTCGCGCGATCTCGGCGAGCAGATCCTGACCGAGCGTCGCATGCTGGCAGCAGAGTACAACCGCCAGGCACTGCTCGACTCCGTCCCTGTGCCGCTCGCCATCATCAACTCCGAGTCGAACTTCCAGCTCGCGAACGAAGCGTTCACCGAACTGTTCAAGGTCGATCCTGACAAGGCGATCGGCAAGTCCTTCGCGCAAGCGCTCGGCGAGGACTTCTATATCCCGCTGGCGCCGCGCATCGAAGAGGCGCTCTCGGGCAACGAGCAGCACTTCGACGTGCGCTATGACCGGGGCAAGAGCGACACCCGAGAGCTCCAGTTTAGCTTCGTCCCACAGCGCAAGGACGAGCAGGTCTACGATGGCTTCACCGTCATCGTCGAGGATCTCACCGAGGAGCGGCGCTCGAACCGAGATCGCCAGCGGCTCGCCGAGCAAACGCAGCACTCGCAACGCCTCGAGAGCCTGGGCGCGCTCGCTGGCGGCATCGCGCACGACTTCAACAACATGCTCTCGGTCACGCTGACTTACGCCGATCTTGGCCTGCGCACGCGCACCGAGGATGAAGGGATCGTCGACTACTTCCAGAACATCAAGGACATCACCAAGCGCGCCTCGCAGATGTGCCATCAAATGCTCGTCTTCTCTGGCAAGGGCACCTTCGAGAACGAGCCCTTCCAGATCAATGAGGCGCTCACCGACATCAACCACCTGATCTCGGTGACCATCCCCGAAGGGATCGACTCGTCGTTCGCGCTGGCCGAAGCTCTTCCCCCGACGCGAGGCGACCTCAACCAGCTTCAACAAGCCGTCATCAACCTCACAAAGAACGCCATCGAGGCCATCGACGGCACCGGAGAGATCCTGTTCGAGACGGGCGGGACGATCCTCGACGAAGCGTTCTGCCAGCGCTACATGATGCGGTCTGATCTGAAGCCAGGGCGTTACGTCACGCTCTCGATTTCGGACACCGGAATCGGCATCCCCGAGGCCCACCTCGACCGTGTCATGGAGCCCTTCTTCTCGACGAAGTTCGTGGGCCGCGGCCTCGGGCTCTCGACCGTGCTCGCGACCGCGCACGCCATGGGAGGCGCGATCACGGTCCAGACCATGCCCAACGCGGGCACCACCATCACGCTCTTCCTCCCGACCCTCGATGGGATGACGCTGCCCGAACCCAAAGCCCCCGAGGGCGCGCTCCGCATCCTGATCGTGGATGATGAGGAGCCGCTGCTCAAGCCGATCAATCGCCTCCTGAGCGCGGACGGTTTTGACACGAGGACGGCGAGGAATGGGTTCGAGGCGATCAAGTGCCTGCGCGTCTTGCCAGAACCTCTCGATGTCGCGCTCGTGGACATCTCGATGCCTGGCCTCGACGGCGTCGAGACCGCGCGACAGCTTCGCCTCATCCAGCCCGGTCTCCCCGTGCTGCTGACGAGCGGCTACGCGTCAATGATTCAAAGCCAGGGGATACCCTTCGATAACATCACGCGCTTTGCCAAGAAGCCGTGGAACAACGTCGAGCTGATCGAGACGCTGCGGGAGCTCTCGGGGCGAGAGCCCGAGGATGCCCTGAAGGGCAAATTCTCAGAGTGAGTTGAGCGACCAATCATAAGGGAGGAAGCGCATCGCGTATCGCTCGGTTCGAGCAACCTCGAGCGCTTCCTTCAAGCCGGGGTCGGCGTGCGCGATGAAGAAGTCGAGCACGCCCTCCTCTCCGCCAAAGTCTCCGCCATACCAATCGAAGATCGACGAGGTCACGATCTCCTTCGCCTCCTCGTCCACTTCGACGCCCGTGTTCACGAACCCCTCGGCGGCCATGGTGAGCTGATCCTCGATACGATCGGCGTCGTAAAAAGAGATGGGAGGACACCCTTGCGACACACAAACGAGTGACACGTGGATGCGCGGGTCGAGTTTATCAAGCATCCACGCGAGGCGTGGATCGCCTTCCTTGAAGAAAGCCTTGTTGCGCGAAGGATGCCCGGCGTTTCTTCTCAAGAGGCCGTGCTCGATCGCGTCCGGTGAGAAGAAGTCCTCTCCGACCTGATAACCTACGGTGGAGAAAAACGATGGGATCTCACGCACCGACTTTTCGATGCCCAGAGCGATGACGCCATGAATCACTTGCACGTTGTAGAGGTTGATCCAGAACGCCAGGCGTTCCTCGTGCGTGGGGAGATCCTCGGGGCGCAACAGCTTGAGCGCGCGGCTCATCTGCTCGAGCTCCTCGAAGGCTTGCGAGCCAGCGAGCTTCGCGTAGTCGACGCCTCCGCTCTCGACGACGTAGGCGTCCCCCTTGAGCCGGTTGCGCAAGGCGCGCAGCGCGACCGCGACCTCGGCGCCGCGCGGAGCATCTTGCGCTGGCTCACCATCATTGAGAAGATGTCGGCCTCGCAGCTCCGCCGGGAGGGCCATCTTCAACAACTCGACGGGATTACGCGCCGTGCGCGTCACATCCGCTGCCGCCTTGAGCCCCTTCTTGATATCTTCAAATGCCACGATGCCACCGCTTCGGTTAGACTCTCTGGTTTCACGTTCCTGACGGGAATGCACCAGCTCGTCGCAGGTTTCATCCCCCTTCGAGAACGTCCACCAAACGACCGCGCATACCTCTCCTCGATGTCCATGACTACACAAGGTTAGCACACCTTGCTCGAACCGTCCGCCTAATGCCAGGAGTGAACAATGTCTTTGATCTCACCACCGAATACCCCGCTCGACGCCGACCTCATCGTCTCCACCGCGCGCCTCTTGCTCAAAAAAGTCAGCGATGAGGTCCGCATGGCCATGTCCCACCACAGCGAACCAAACCCGGAGTCCTTGCGCGACCTCGTCGAGGACGCCTCGGGCTGGGAAGAGATCGCCGAGGAGCTCGTCTACGGCCCACAAACTCGCCCCGTGCTGCTGGCGAGCGCGCTGGGAGACTTGCTCGAGGGCGAGGGGCAACCCACGCTCGTGAGCGAAGGTTACGGCGTCGAGCGCCCGACGATCGTTCCAGGGAACCTCTACGTGGAAGGCCCTCTCGAGATCTCGAACGCGCTCTGGGTGCTGGGGGATTGCTTCTGCGAAGGGGTCATCTCGGATGAAGGCCCCGACTCACACGTGGTGATCCTTGGCAACCTTCGCGCGCCCGCGCTGATGACCAGCGGTGAGTTCTGCGTCCTCGGGGATGTCGAGACGTTGATGATCCTCGGCCAACACAACGACAACTCACTCGTTGTCGGCGGAAACGTCACCACACAGATCCTCTATGAAGATGACCACGACGTCAGCATCATGGGCACCCTCGACGCCAGACTCCACGCCTCCGCCGATATGCCTGATGACGAGCGCTTCGCGCTCATGGCCGCATGGCTCGATCCTCGCTATATCATCGACCCGGAGAACTTCGAGATCGATCTCGAGGGGCTGTGCGAGGCGATGAACCAGGGAGAAGAACCGATCCTCGAAGCTCCACGCGTCATCGACTACAACGACTATGACGAGTGACCTTTCTCTTCTTCTGAGGATCTTATTCTGAGCCCCCATCCCCTATAATCCCCTTCCCCGTCTGGGAAGGGGATGGCGTCGCGCCTCGCTGCGCTCGGCGCGACTGCCTGACGGTCACCACCCCCTGTCCCCCTCTTTCTAGAGGGGAGACCTCGGACGTGGCCTCGAGTTTTGACTGGGGTTTGTTCGAGGGGAGACCTCGGACGTGGCTTCGAGGTTTTCTTGGAGGGGTGAGCATCGACGCGGCGCTATTGTAAACCAAAGGCTTTTTGGACGAGAGCGTCGAGCTGTTGGGGGTCGACCTCGAGCTGCTGGTCATGCGCGTCGCGTGCGAGTTCGATCAGCTCTCGCGCGCTCTCGCAGCTCGGGTCAGGGAGCGGGAAGTGCTTGACGTACTGTGTGATAAAGCGCCTGCGACCCGCGTACAACTTGTTGTTAAAGCGCAAGTCGTAGAACCTCGCGGTCAGTGAAGCGTTCGCCACAGCGAGCGCGAGCCACAGGATCTCCTCCTCGACCCCCTTGTCCAAACACATCCAGTAACAATCCCCGTTTACCACCGCCCCTTCGGTGTCCACCCAGAAGGTCGGCTCGTCGACGATGTCTCGCCAGACGAGCTTTGGCTCGTCCCACTGCGCCGGATCATGCGCGACCCAGAGCTCGTACCACTGCCGCCCCGCGTCGATCAGGTAGCTGCGCCCCTCGAGGCGCTCGCGGTGTTGCTCGAGGTAACGCTCCGTCTCGGGGTAACTCGACAGCGGCGCCGGTTGGCGCCCGGTGCTCGTGGACTGATGAGGATAGAGGAGTTGACGCTGGCCATCCTTTGCCACGAAACGCCGCGCGATATGGTGCGTGATCACTGGCCTGAGCAGCTCCGGTTGGACATCGAGCATGTCCCAATCATCGCGAAGAAATACTGCATCCGCACATGACTTCACACCGACCTTGATCTTGCCGATGTCGCCAAAGCGCTTCCACGTGTTGCTCGCGACCTGCTCGAGCCAGGCTTCCTCCTCCTCGCTCACGCCTCGCCAGATATCCCCCTCGTGCTCTGCGGCGGCCAGGACCCCCTTGCGAACCAGGACGGCGCGATCGTCGGGCAGGAACACGCCCCCCTCATACGCCAACGCCTCCAACACACTTTCCGCCTCGGGGGCGTCCTCCTGCCCGACGACCGCGGGCTCCACCTCATACACGCTCGTAAACGACGCGAGAGGATCTTCGGACTCGGGCTTTCGCTTCTCGAAGATCAAAACCACTGGCAAGACCGCAGCGTCGAACAGCTTGCTGTCCCCCAGATCCCAGATCTCCCGCAAGGTCGCTTCGGCGCGCAGGCGCGCGCGCACCTTCTCGCCAGCGCGCACGGTCATGAAGCGATTGGAGGTGATGATGGCGGCCACGCCTCCGGGCGCGAGCGCATCGAGCGCGCGCAACAAGAAGGCGTGGCTCAAGTCAATGCGACCGGTGAGCCCGAAGCGCGCGCGAAGATCCTCGACAACCTCCGCGCCGAGGATCTGCGTTCGGACATAGGGGGGATTCGCGATCAGCAAATCTGGCGCGAAGTCGAGCGCTCCGACGAGGAAGTCACGCTCCTCGAGTGTGACCCGATCCAGCGCATCGAGCCGCGTGGCGGCTTGCTCCAATGCGTCAGCGTCGATATCGCCGCCGCGGATCGAGAGCGCCTGCTGTCCTGATGCGATGACCTCCACAGCGAGTGCATGCAACAACGCGCCATCCCCGACGGCAGGGTCATAGAGCGTCAACCGAGAATCAGCGGAAGATGCGAGACGTTCTGTGGGCAGCCACGCGAGCAAGCGCTGCGCGATAAACCGCGCGAGCGCCTCGGGCGTGTAAACCACCCCATCCCGCTTCTTCTGCTCCACATCGTCGAACCGCATCCTATCCCTCGCTTTGCACGACCGTCGCGCCGCGCCGCATTACCCAGACCATACGCGCGACCACCAGGGCCGAAATCAACGCGAGCGCCACGGCGACCCCACCCCAGACATAGCGGGGGTCCTGGTAGAGGTGAACCCCGAACCAGTACCCGAGCGGGATGCCGATCACCCAGTACCCGAGCAGGTTGATCATGGCAGGCCAACGCGTATCACCCGCGCCGCGCAACACACCGAAAGCGGACGCCTGCACGCCATCGAAGATCTGAAACGCGGCGGCCACAGGCATGACCACCCCGACCGTGGCGACCACCGCAGCGTCCTCGATAAAGATCGAGGCGATGTTGTCTCCGGTCGCCGTAAAAATCACCGCCATCATGCTCATCCACGCCACCGAGAACACCACCGCGAGCCACGCAGTGGTACGCCACGGGCGCCCCGCGCCGACGAGGTTCCCCACGCGCGTCGCCGCAGCAGCGCCGATGCCAAACGGGATCATGAACGTGAACGAGACGATATTGATCGCCACTGATTGCGCCGCGAGCTCTCGCTCTCCGAGCATCCCCATCATCACCCCGAGCGATGAGAACGCCCATGCCTCGAGCGCGCGTTGCAAGGACACCGGCGCGCCCACGCGTAACATCGACATCAACATCTTTGGATCGAATACAGGCTGCCCTGTGCGAGGAAAAGGATACGCCGAGAGCTTCTTCCAGGCGATCGCCAGCAAAAAGAACAACATCCCCCACTGCACCACCGCCGTGGCGATACCACAACCGAGCGCGCCCATGGCGGGAATCCCAGCCTCCTCCCATCCAAGGATCAACACCGCGTCAAAGATCACGTTGACGACGTTCGCGCAAAGGATCGCGATCATCGGCGCGCGCATCTCTCCCAGGCCCTGGAGAAACTGCGCCAGCGCCGAGAACAACAGCACCGGCAGCACGCCCACAGCGAGCGCCGCGCAATAACTCGCCGCCAGCGGGATCGTCTCCGCGGGTTGCTTCAGGAGCACCATCAATGGCGCGATCTGCGCGTGCAGCAGGATAAGCGGCGCCGCGAGGATCACGGCAAAAAACAGCGCGCGATAAAGCGCGCGCGCGCTGGCGTCGCGGTTGTTGGCGCCATGCGCTTGAGAGAAGAAGGGATCGAAACCGCTCAGGAGCCCGAACCCGAGCATCATCGCCGACAGGCTCGTCACGTTCCCGAGTGACACAGCCGCCAGCGCATGCTCGCCAGCCTTGCCCGCGAACACCGTGTCCACCAGGTTCAATCCGGTCAAGCCGCATTGTCCCAGAACCACAGGCCAGGCCAGCTTCAACAAACGCGAAACCTCCTCGCCAAGCGAGGAGGTCTCCAAAGGTTCACCCGTTCGAACAGTCATCAAAGAGCCTCGGTCAAACAACAAAAAGAACCGCGCGCAGGCTAACCAACCCGGCGCGGCGATTCTTCCCTCGAGGGCTCATTGGCATGTTCACAGGATCTTGTCGAGCCCCGTAAGATCGCGGGTCATGTTCTTCTGGTGCGCCTCGTTGGTGCCACCACCGATCTCGAGGAGCTTCGCGTCGCGCCAGAGGCGCTCGACGTGATACTCGGCGACGTAACCATAGCCCCCGAGCACCTGGATGGCGCGGTCGGCGACATTCTTGGCCATCATCGCGCAGTAGAGCTTGACGCCATCCGAGTCGACGCGGTTGCCCGCCGAGTCGAGCGCGAGGTTCGCCGCCGTGTTGTAGACGTAGGCGCGACCCGCCATGTACTCGGCGTAAGACTCGGCGATGTGACGCTGGATCTGCCCGAAGTTGTTGAGTGGGCGACCGAACGCGATGCGTTCGCGCGCGTAGGTGTTCATGACTTCGATGCTGCGACGCGCGATGCCCAAACTCATCGCAGCGAGCGTGAGGCGCTCGATCTCGAGGTTGCGCATCATGCTGCGCACGGCCTTGCCAGGCGTCCCGATGAGGTTCTTCTCCGGCACGCGCACGCCTTCAAAGACAAGCTCCGCGGTCGTCGAAGCGCGCATCCCGAGCTTCCCCTTGATCTTCTGCCCGAGTGAGAATCCTTCCATCCCCTTCTCGACCAAAAAGAGCGAGATGGCGCGCTCGCTGCGCTCCTCGTGCTTGGCGTACACCAAAAACACGTCACCCAGATCGTTATCCGAGATGGCGCCGTTGGTGATCCACATCTTCTGCCCGTCGATGATGTAGTGATCGCCATCCTTCCTGGCGACCGTCCCCATCCCCAACACATCCGTCCCGGCGTTCGGCTCGCTCATGCACATGCCGCCGATCAACTCGCCGCTGCATGCGCCAGGCAAGAAGCGCTCGCGCTGCTCGTCGTTGCCGTTGATGGCGAGGTTGTTCACGAACAACATCGAATGCGCCAAATACGCCAGGGTAAACCCTGGGTCCGAGGCGGCGAGCTCCTCGTGCACGATCGTGGCGGCGACCGCGTCCATCCCCGCGCCGCCAAAGCGCTCGGGGACTGTCACACCCAACACACCGAGCTCGCTCCCAAGCCTCCTGAAGAGCGCCTGGTTAAACTGCTCGCTGCGATCGAACTCCTCTGCCTGCGGCGCGACCTCTCGCTCGCTAAACGCGCGAACCATTTGTCTGAGCGCGAGGTGCTCTTCTGTTGGGTTGAACAAATCGGCCATAATTTTTCTCTCCGGCTTACGTGAACCAATAGTTGCGACGCGCAACGATAAATCCTTGCTCGATCCTCGCATGACGCGCCAGTCAGAGGAGTCTAATCACTCTAAAGCGCGAGCGCACCCCCAAGATCTCAGAAAAACGACTCGGGCGTCGGATATCAGCCTTGCTCGGCCGCCTCGCCAACATCATCGCCAACATCCTCAGGGGGCGCTCCAGCCTCCTCGTCGAGCAAACTCGACACCCCATAGAGCTTGATCAACTCCTCGCGCCAGACCTCCTCGTCAAAAGGCCACACGAGCGGATAACCCCGCCCCATCAACGCCAACCGGTGTTTCGGGTGAGGCTCGCGTCGGATAATCCCGAGCGCCCAGTGTGGCGGGAGCTCGCGTTGCTCGTCCTCCCACTGCTCGAGCGCATGCTCGACGTAGGGCAAGACCTGTTGCTCGAGCCAGTCGAGGCTCGTGGCCGCGTCGAGCAAGGCGACGAGTTCTCGCCAGCGCTCGCGCGAACCTCCCTCGTGCAACCTCGCGCGGATTTCACCGAAGAGCTCGCGAGGCCCTCCAGCAAACCGTGGAGGTAAGATGCGATGCACATAGAAGTTGGCGCGCTCGGCGCTCCCCGCCGCGGAGGTCGCGCTGCGTCCCGAAGCATCCCAGCGTCCCTGGAAACGATGCGTGGTCTCGAGACGTCGCGATCCTCTCGGCGCCAACACCGCGCGCTCGAGCGCGTCCAAATCAAGCTGCGCCCAGGCGCCCGCGATCTCACTGCGCTCCATCCCACGTACCCAGGTCGCCTCGACCTCGATGTAGCGCTCGTGGAACGCCTCGGGATCTTCGTCGAGCTGCGCTCGCGTGACTGCCTCGAAATCACGCGGCAGTTCGAGTGATTCGCGAAGTTGAGCGCTCAACTCGACAGCGAGCTTCTCCTCGAGCGGACCGACCCAGCGCAAGGACACGGGCCAATCGCCAGGGAAGAAGCCATCGAGCACGAGCCACCACGCCCCCTCCTCGTCCTGACGCGCGCAGGCATCGATCAAGGATGGGATGTCGAACTCCTCGAAGAACCGCTCCTCGCCGGGTTCCGGGCCATGGCGAAAGCGAACCTGCGGCGCGCCTTCCAGCGCGATGCGGTCGAGACCTGTGCGAATGATTTCGAGCATGGAGCGCTCTCCTCAGGGCGACTTCGAGGCCGAGAGCGAATAACCGAGCACGGTCGCCTCGGGGGTGATGTTCTCGACCACCAGGTACATCAACCCGGTCGCGAATAAAGGGGCGTCGACGAGCGGATCATTCCCCATGGGGCCGGTATCATTGCGTGCGATCCAATCCCCGGTGCTCTGCGAGAACACGTGCAGGCGACCATCGAAGGGGGCCGCGTTGGCGGTGAGCGAGATCCTCCACTCCTCGGCCTCGGCGGCAGTCGAGAAGGGATAGACGCGCACCGAGCTCGGGCCATCGAGCTGATCCGAGAGGGTCTGCGGTGGTGAGAGCGTCGCGCCAGTGATGCCATCGAGGTCGATCTCGCGAACCTCCAACCTGTAGGTGAATCCTGCGCCACCGACCATCTGATCCGAGCCCACCGCGCGGCGATCTCGCACGACGAGCAAGTATCCGCCCTCGCCCATGGCGAAGATCTTCATCTGCGCGCCTTGACTCTGCGTGTCGATGCCGATCTTGACATAGTCATTGCCCGGACCATCTCCATCTCTGCCGCCATCGAGCACGGTGAGGTGTCCTCGAAGCTCCGATGGCGAGTCGACGACAAGATCGAAGGCGTAGGCGCGACCCGCCTGCGCGTCGAGCATGAAGATGTCGATATCGCCTGGCGTCGAGAGCGCGCCGGTGATGACCTGACCAGGCGCAACGACGTTAAAATCATCGACGGTCGCGCCGTTGTTGCTCTCCTGCTCGGCGACCTCCTGAAGCTCGACGCTCATATCAGAATCACTCCCCATATCCTCGGGAGGCGCGCTCATGTCGACGGCCATATCAGAAACCATGTTCATGTCTGGCGCATTGTCACTCATGTCCGCTGGCGTCGTCGACATATCCTCGGGAGGTGTCCCCAGATCGTCGTCCCCAGGTTGACGCATGTCCTCGGCTGCGCCCATATCCTGGCTGGCAGGAGGCATCACGCACAGATCGCTCAGGCAAATCAACCCGGCGTCGCACGTGCTGTTCGGGTAGCACGCCTCGCCCTCGCCACCTGTCGGCGGTGACTCCACCGCAGGTTCAGGGTCTGTGCATCCAAAGAGGGCGCAACTAAAGAGCAGGAAGAACCATCCAACACGAGAGCGTTTTGTAGGGAGCATAAATCACCTGAGAGTACGTGGAGAGCGGCCTAAACTCGGCATCAAGAGCGACCGCGAGCATTTATATTCCGCTGGTATCCATATCGAGGCTCATGCATACTTCATTGATTGAGCGAGTTCATCCTAGAATACTACGGGGGAGTTGAACCTCGATCTCGAACAACCGAACCCCCAGTGTAACGGGAAGAACGTGGCGACTCACGCACCAAACCACACCACCATTTCGAGAGATGGCCTCCCGCTTTGCGCGACACGACGCGTGGAGCCAGAGATGCTGCCTCCCGAGGAGCTCGACGCCTACCTCGAGGCGGGCTGGTATCGCATCGGCCAGAACATCTCGTTCTGCGAGTTCGTGGCCATGGACCAGGGCACCTTCGGGGTCGTGTGGACGCGCGTTCCGCTCGAAACCTACCGCCTTCGCAAGAGCTTGCGGCGCATCCGCAACAAGGTAGAGCGCGACTTCACCGTGCGCATCCATCGCCAGGTCCACGACATGCAGCACGAGCTGCTCTACCAACGCTACCTCGACACGACCGAAGGATCTCGCGCCCCTACCCTGAGCAACCTCGCGGGCGGATTTGGAGTCAACAACATCTTTGACACCTGGGAAATCTCGATCTGGCGTGGCGATGAGCTCGTGGCGTTTAGCTGGTTTGACATCGGCGCGGAGAGCGTCGAGAGCATCAGCGGCGTCTACGATCCGAGCGTCGCCTCGTACAGCATGGGCTTCTACACCATGATCGCCGAGATCGAGTTCGCGAGGAAACGCGGCCTCAAGTATTACTACGCGGGCTACGTTTTATGCGGTGATCCCTGCATGGATTACAAGCTTCGGACAGGACACATCGAGGTCCTCGATCGCATCGAAGGCTGCTGGCGCCCCATCGAGGATGACGAGCACGCGGATCTTGCCAGGCTCGATCCGCTCGAGCGCACGCGCCTCGCCCTCGAGGACGTGCGTTACGCGCTCGATCTCCCCGAGGCCATGCTCTACCACAACCCGCACTTCTCACTGTGCGCCGCAGCGCCAAACCTGACCTCCTGCCTCTCCTACCACCTCGTGCTCTTCTGCGGCCCATCGCGCAGCGGTATCGTGCACGTGGTGGCGTGGGACTCGGTCGCTCATCAGTACGAGCTGCTCCGTTGCGTCAAGGCGAGCCTGACCTCGCCAGAGACCGGCGAGGTGTTCTTGAACAACTTGCTCGTCACCTCGAAATCACTGGGGCGCTGGGACAGCATCGAAGATATGGCCCGCGTCAATCAGATCATCTTCTATGGATAAACGCGCCCCGGTCCTTGTTTCCTTGCTCGTGCTCGGCGCAGCAGCGCTCCTCCCATCACGAGGCATGAGCGAAGGTGAACTTTGCGCGAACCTCTCCTGCCCTGGCGCAGATCTATCGCGCAAGGACCTGAGCGGGATGAACCTCGCTGGCGCAGATATGCGCAACGTCAACCTGACCAAAGCAAAGCTTCGCGGCGCGAATCTCACCGGCGCGAACCTCACTGGCGCGACCCTCGAGAAGGCAGACCTTCGCGGCGCGAACCTCACCGACGCGAGGTTCGAGCACGCGCTCGCGCCCAAGGCAACCTTTGACGAGGCCACGCTCACTGGCGCGAACTTACAAAGGATGCGCGCGCGAAATGCATCGTTTATTCGCGCCAACCTCGAGCGCGCCGACTTCCGAGAGGCCGACCTGCGGTTTGTGGTTTTGAGTGAAGCGAGCGCGGACTTCGTGACCTTCCGCAAGGCGGACATGAAGAGCGCTACATTGGCACGCGCCAGGATCACGCGCGCTGACTTGACCGACACTGACCTGAGCACGGCCAACGCAGAGAAGACGAACTTCCAACACTCGGGCTTCGCGCACACGATCCTGACCAACGCCAGGCTCATCGGCGCGGACCTGAGCCACACGCGGTTCGATGCGGTCGATGCGACAGGATCTGACTTGAGCGAGGCCGTGTTGACGAGCGCGGATCTCTTCCGCAGCAAGTTTGACAAGACCACGTTCGACAAGGCGACGCTGGCAGGCGCGATGGCGAGGAAGAGCTCGTTTGAAGGGGCGCGCTTTGAAAAAGCGCGCGTCGACGGGTTCACCGTCGACGCGCACTCGACCTGGCCAGAAGGGATCGAGCGACCTACGTCACCTTGACCACCACTCGGCAAAGATCTCGTGAGGCAACCCAGGGACCACCCTCCCCTGGCGCCCCGTCACCGTCTCGGCGGCAAACAGCGCGTTGAGGATCGCCTCTTCTGTAGCGTCGACGGTCGCCTCGTAGAGCGGGTTGATCGCGTGGTCGGCCAACACATCCCAGTGAAAGCGCAGGATACCGGGTGCTCGCGGGACCGTGTTGCCGGTAGAGAAAGCGAGCACGATCTCGCCGGAGCCATGGTTCGCCGTCGAACCGCAACGCCCGATCCCGAGCGCCGCGCGCTTCGAGATCCTGCCGAGCTGGTGCGGCGTCAGCGGCGCGTCGGTGGCGACCACGCAGATGATGCTCCCGTAGTTGACGCGGCGACGATCCTCGATCATGCCGCGCTCTTCCAAGAAGCGACCGAACGGGCGGCCGTCGATGCGAAGCTGCGAGAGCGTCCCGAAGTTCGAGAGCACCAGCACGCCGAGCGTGAAGCGCTCGGCGCCGATCTCGACGAGGCGAGAGGATGTCCCGATGCCTGCCTTGAGATCACAGGTGATCATCCCCGTACCAGCGCCAACGCTCCCCTCCTCGACCTCGCCGCCGCGCGCCGCGTCGATCGCCTTGAGGATGTGCGACGGCATGATGTGCTGCGCTGTCACGTCGTTTAGCCAGCTATCATCGCACTCGCCGACCACGGGGATCACCACGTCCGCGGCGTCGCCGATCTCGGAGTGGCGCGCCAACATGTAATCGACCAGTCCGCGCGAGCAAGTCCCCACCGACATCGTGTTGGTGAGCGCGATGGGTGTCTCGAGGATGCCCCACTCGCGAAGTTGCGTGATCCCCGAAAGCTCGCCCGCGCCGTTGAGCACGAACGCGCTGCCGACCACGCGCTCATCGAAGATCCTCCCCTCATTGGGCATCACGACCGTGACGCCGGTGCGCGCGACCTGAGGTTGATCCTG
Organism: Myxococcota bacterium; assembly: GCA_036155555.1. Taxonomy (GTDB): domain Bacteria; phylum Myxococcota_A; class Bradymonadia; order Bradymonadales; family Bradymonadaceae; genus JAYZVO01. The sequence continues at coordinate 11,540 of JAYZVO010000102.1, read as the reverse complement.
AAGCAAGGTCACGTGCCCCACGCGGACCCCTTCGACATCAGTGATGGCGTTGTTCGGGCCTGGTGGGAGGCGTCCGATCTCGACGCCAAAGTCGCGCGCGCGACCTCTCTTTTTCTCCATCAAATCATTCATGTTCAGCGCTCCTCCCGCGAGTTCTTCATGCGACGGACTGCGGGGGCGAGGATCGCGCCGACGAGCGCGGCGTGATCCATGCCAACGCTCTGGGCGATGACGCAAAGGTCGGAGTAGCCTGGGCTAAGACCAGGGAGCGGGTTGCACTCGATGAAGTTTGGCTCTCCGTCCGCGTCGAGGCGAAAATCGATGCGCGCCACATCTCTGCACCCGAGCGCTGCGAAGCAGTCGAGCGCGGCCTTGTGGAGCTTCTCGCGCAAGGACTCGTCGAGTTTGGCGGGGACCTCGAAGGTCGCGCTCGTGTCCTCGCCCGTCTTGTGCTCGTAGGAGTAAATAGGCAAATCACCGCAGCTCTCGTCGAAGACGACCTCCATGGGTGGGAGGACGCGCGGCGAGATATCTCCGAGGACGCCGACGGTAAACTCGCGACCGGGCAAGAACTCCTCGAGCAGCATGGGCGATGAGAATTTCTTGCGCAGCGTGGTGAGCAGCTCTGAGAGCTCGGCTCGATCCCTGGCGACCGACGTGCGCGTCACACCTTTCGAGCTCCCCTCGAGGTTTGGCTTCACGATCACAGGATAGCGAAGCTGAGGGGGGATCGGATCGGTGCTCGAAAGCATCACCGCACGCGCGGTCGCGACGCCAGCCTCGCGCACGATGCGCTTGGCGAGCCCCTTGTCGAGCGTGATGGCGAGCGCGGCGGGATCGCTGCCGGTGTAAGGGATGCCCAAAAGCTCGAGCAGCGCCGGGACCTGCGCCTCGCGGCTTCGGCCAGCGAAGCCCTCGGCGATGTTGAACACGATGTCGAGGTCCACGTCCCCGAGCTGTCTGGGGAGTTCGCGAGTGGCCTCGAGCAAGACGACCTCGTGGCCGAAGCTCTCGATCGCCTTGCTGATGGCGTTGATGGTGTCCTGCGAATCGAACTCTGCGTCGCGGTCATCGCCGCTGCGAGGATCGACGCGGCGCACGTTGTAGGTCAGGCCAACGACGAGCGTGTCTGGAGTGCGAGGTTTGCGCGTCTTGATATTCTGGCGCTCGATGGCGCTCTGCACGACGGCCTCCAGGACATCCTGCACGCGGGCGAGGCCCGCGAGCTTGGCCGACTCGTAGATAGAGGCGCCTGGCTCGAGGCTAGGGAGCGCGTTGACCTCGATAAAGAACAGCTCGCCATCGGGCGTGACGCGGAAATCAGCGCGGCCAAGATCGCGAATCTCGAGACCTCGCATCACGCGGCGAGTCATCTCGACGAGCTTCTGGTGAAGCTCGTCCGAGACGGGCGCAGGGATCTCGATGTGAACGCGATCGGAGTGCTCGTTTTTGAGGGCGTAATCATAGATGCCCCAACCCGGCGCGGTGTCGATGCCTTCCATACGGTACGCCGCTGGCGAGAGGACGCCGACCTTCTCCAAAAACGGAACCGTGACGTCCTGGCCGACGATGAACTCCTCGACGAGCACGCCAGCGGGGTATTTCGCGATCATGGGCGCGAGCACTTCGCGCAAGCGCTCGGGCGTGCGCGCGATGCTGTCCTGCGTGATGCCCTTGGAGGAGCCCTCGAAGTTGGGTTTGACGATGACCGGGTAGCGAAGCTCGGGGAGCGTATCAGTGAGCGGGTTCTCCGCGTCAAAGAACGCCCATGCGGGCGTGGGGACGCCAGCCTGTCGCGCGAGCAACTTGGTCATCTGCTTGTCGAGCGTCAGCCCGCAGACGTAAGCGTCCGAGCCCGTAAATGGGAGGTCGAGCTGCTCGAAGAGCGCGGGATAAAACGCCTCGCGATAGCGCCCACGCGTCCCCTCGGCGGTGTTGAAGACGAGCTCGGGGCGCAGCGTCTCGAGTCTGGCGACGAGACGCGATGCGGGGCCAGAGACCTCGACAGGGTAGACCTCGTGACCCAGCGAGCGGAGCGCTTCGCTGATCGCCTCGATGGTCGCGGCGGTGTCGAACTCGGCGTGCTCTTCATCCTGCGACATTTGCAGGTTGTGTGTGAAGGCGATGCGCATGGGCATATCCTCGTTGCCCGGTGATTCGGGCGCTTGTTTTCGGCGAAGGTTTCGCGCCGTGAACAAAAAAACAACCCCGCTCCTCGTTAGTAGGAAGCAGGGCGTGCGGATTCGACGTCTGCGTCGGTGAGTGCCAATGTGATCACTTGCACCTGGAAAGCAACCGCTCGCATGCGATTCTTCTGCATTTTTCCCCTCTCGCCACAAATGATCAGAGACATCGCGATACGATCAGGCAGGGAAATCTGAAAGCAACTTTCTATTTGATATCCCATTTGGCGCCATGATACGACTTACCGCGCGAGGATTTTCACCTGGAAAGATTAAACTCGAGCGCGAGAAAAGCTGCTCGAGAGAGTGATAGAAAACATCGAAAACCCTCGCATTCTGCCTGGCGAGCTCGCGCGTGGAGCGAGCTCGCGCTCATACGATACGAAAACATATGGAGGGTGAATTTGAAGCACACGACGAAGATGACTTTGCTCGCGGCATCGTTGCTTGTTTGGGGCTGCGGCGGCGAAAACAACGAAACAAACAACACGAGCGGCGGCGGTGACAGCGCGATCGGAGCAGCGGTGCGCGTGGATGTGGTCGCTGCTGGCGATGATTGCGCGGCAGGCGGCCTCGCCATTCACACGGGCCTCGACACGAACCAGAACGGCGCGCTCGATGCCTCCGAAGAGACCGATACGCAGTTTGTCTGCAATGGCGCCGATGGCCAGGACGGAGAAGTGGGAGAGGCAGGTGCTCCCGGCGAAGATGGCCAGGCAGGAGAAGCTGGGGAGGATGGCACCTCGGGGCTCGATGGCATGAACGGGGAGGATGGATTTAGCACGCTCGTCAACCTCACCGAAGAGATGCCTGGAGCGTCCTGCCCACAGGGAGGTCAGCGCATTGACGTCGGCCTGGACAACGGCGATGGAGGCGCGACCTCGCGCGATGGCGTCCTCCAGCTCGAGGAGGTCGACCAGAGCTCGTTCGTGTGCAATGGCGCGGATGCTCCCGTGAACCTCATCGTTCCTCGCAGCGCGACCGCTGCGGCCTGCCCTGGCGGAGGCTATGGGCTTGATATTGGCCTGGACAACGGCGATGGCAACGGCACGGCCAACAACGGCGTGCTCGAACCCGATGAGATCGACGCCTCTCGCGATGTCTGCAATGGCGCCGATGGCCAGAATGGCGCTGACGGCCAGGACGGTGCTGACGGTCAGGATGGCGCAGATGGCCAAAATGGCGCGGATGGTCAAGATGGCGCGGACGGTCAAAACGGTGCCGATGGCCAGGATGGCGCGAACGCGCTGATCAAGTTAAGCCCCTCCCCCGCCAACATCTGCGCCAATGGAGGACAGCTCATCGAGACAGGTCTCGACAACGGCGACGGCAACGGCACCGCCAACAACGGCGTGCTCGAAGCTGACGAGGTCGATTCGGCGTCCGCAGTGTGCAATGGCGAGAACGGCCAGGACGGTGCTGACGGTCAGGATGGCGCAGATGGCCAGGATGGCGCAGACGGTCAGGATGGTGCTGATGGCCAAAACGGCGCCGATGGCCAGAATGGCGCAGATGGCCAGGACGGCGCGCCGGGTGCAGATGGACAGAGTGGGTTCACGACCCTGGTCAACCTCGTCACGATCACCCCAGGAGCGACATGCAGCACGGGTGGTCAGCGGATCGATGTCGGGCTGGACAACGGCGATGGAAATGGCACCGCTCGCAATGGCACGCTGGAGAGCGGCGAGGTGGACACCACGCGCAACCTGTGCAACGGGGCGAATGGGAGCAATGGACAGGATGGCGCTGATGGCGCTGATGGTGGCGCGCAAGTCGTGACGGACGCCGCTGGCCGCAACCTCGGCAAGCTCGTCTCGCTCTCGGCGTCTGGCATCACGCTGCTCACGCCAAACAACTACTACTACAGCGTGGCCTGGGATGGCGCATTCTACACGAGCCAGATCTGGTACTCCGACGCCTCGTGCAGCGTCGGTCCCGTGCTCAACTCGGGCGGCGCGGCACCTCGTCAGACGTATGCAGCCTTCCTCGTCTGGGATGAGTCGCGCGGAACCTTCGCGCAGACCGCAAACCCCGATGCCAACGGGTTTTCGACGTCAGGCTCTTACGGCACCGCGCTCAGCATCCAGTACTCGGATGGGTCCTGCTCGACGATCCCGAACTCGACCAGAAACGGCTGGATTCTCAACGACATCTCGCGCGCTGCGGCGGGGATTCCAAACGCGATCACGCCACCGTTGACGGTGCAATGATGCGTGTGTCTTGACTTCTGTTGGCCACCGCAGCGCAAGCTGTGGTGGCCCGCAAAAAGAAGCCGCCGAAAAATTATGCTGAACGGAATCAGTCGATCTGAAACCTCGCAGCATAATTTTTCGGCGGCTTCTTTTTGCTCGGCACAACGCCGCGTATCACGGACCAAAGAACCCGATCTCGTCGAGCATTGGCGCGATCGCTGCGGGAACATAGGTATCATCTGCGCGTCGAAGCCATCCGATGGTGTTCAGTTCATCAGCTTCGAGCGTTTCCAAAAACACCCTGGCGGAGCAGTTAAGCACTTCACCGGCAAACATGAAGGTCTCATCTGATTCCGGTGAGATTTTCGTGTAGGTCCTGCCAAAAGTCGCCGAGTTAAAGTCACCCTGCCCGAAAACACATCCGACACTATCTTCGCCGAGGTCAGCGAGTGAGAAGACGTTTTCGAGCACGATGCCCTGATCAGGGGTCGACATACCGTTGTCGTCGACCTGGCCAAAGATCGCCCCAGCAAACTTACGTGCGACGAGCGAGGCGGGGGTGCGCCCGACCACCCCTACCCCGCAATCGCGAATGGTTTGGGGATGGAAGAACACATCCGCCCTGCCGATCACGCCACCCACGGCGTTGTTATCGGCGTCGATCGAGACGTTGACGAGACAGTCCGAGATTTCGACCGGGCCATGCTGCTCTGCTGAACGAGCAACGCCGATCAGACCGCCCAGGGAACCCTGGATGGGAGCTCCATGGATCGCGAGTGTTTGAATCGACCCATTCGCGACCACGCGCTCGAAGGTTCCTCCGGTCACGTACCCGACAAAGAGCGCTGTATCGGCAAAGGTCGAAGCGGCGATGTTCGGTGAGGTGATTGTTTCACCAGAAATGGCGATATTCAGGTGCACGCTCGAAGACGAAATCCTGGGCTGCTCCGCGTAAGTGATAAAGCCCGATGTGTGCGTGTTCGTGACGTTGATCGAGGGAACTGCTGCGCCCTTCAAGACATGAACGTTATCGATGTTTGGGGAGCGAGCCTCGAACGCCAGCCCCCCGAATGAACCACCGACATGTGCTTCGAGGCCCTGGATGCGAATGTTCCTGAGCGTCGCAGGGGTCTCTCCATCACCACCGATCAGTCCGAAGAGCCCACCCATCAGCGGATAACACCGTATGTTTTCTTCCGTCCCCGCCTCGCCAACCTTGAGCGTGAACGGGTAAGAAATACGCTCGTCAGTTGCACCGACCTTGATCTCGGCAAAGTCAACGTTCTCGATGGTCGCCGACGCGCTCAGCGCTGAGATAAACGCGCCGACATAGTTGCCTTGAAACCTGCCATCGAACCGAGGTGAGAGCCTGCCCATGCAGGTCCCCATCGCCTTGCCAACGTTGTTATTATCGAGGAAGAGCCCCTCGATCTTGAAGCCCTGGCCATCGAAGTAACCGCGGAAGGATGGGATAGGCTCCCAGTTGTCCGTCACCTCGATATCCTTGCCCAACACGAAGTGAGCATCGGAGTTGTTCATGAACACGAGGTTCTCGGGAAAGCAGATGATGTAAGGAGAATCTTCGGTGCCTTCACCGAGCGGATTTGGCCTGTTCGTGGCGTCGCAGTTAAAGCGAGGCCCCTCGTTCATATCCTGCATATCGAAAGGATCGACATCAGCCATATCCACGGGCATGTCTTCCAACACGTCCGGCATATCCACGTCCGACATATCCACGGGCGGCATATCGATGCCCATGTCCTCTGGCGGCGTGACCGTCATATCCGCGCCTTGATCGGCGCTCATATCTGTAGGGGAGTTGGGGTTGCCCGATCCGCTCGGGCCGTCGATGCAAGCACACATCGAAGTTGCAACCAAAAGAACGACAGTAAGCTTCCTCATCGCAACTCCACAAACGAGCGACCATGCTCGACAATGCATTCGTACCGACACCAAAACAGGGTTTCTGATGGCGTTCATTAGTAGGGAAAAAAAGACCCGAATTCAACGCCAACGCCAACAAAACCGTGGCAGCCGGATTTTAATGCCTTGTCCTCACGGTTTCGCGCCGAGCAACACGTCGAGATCGAAGACGCCCGCGTCGATAAGTGGTGACGATCCTCTGAAGTAGAGGCTGAAGGGATCGAACACGAGGCGCTCGTCCTCGTCGAAGGTCCAGGAGTAAACCCACTCGAGGTGTTGCGGCGAGACAGCGCCAGCGAGCGCGTAACCGACGACGTAGATCTCGGGCTCGCCAAGACCAGTGAAGATCGAGCCGTTGGCGACATCGACGATATCGGGGACAAAGTTCTCGAGGACCTTGCCCTTGTGCTCGGCGATGGTGCGGAGGTCGAGCTGTTGCTCCTCGTCGACGAGAATAAGGTTGGCGTGGTTGCCGACCTTTCCACCCTCGAAGCCAAGCTGCGCGGCGCGCTCGAGATCCTGGAAGCCCACGGCGACGCGGATGAACTGATCGCGGATCTTGTTCATGCGGTCGGCCTTGTCCTCGATCTCCTCGTCGATATCGGCGTGCTTGTCAGCGAGGTCCTCGTTGGTGCGGCGCGTGGCCATGACGCGCAAGGTGGTCTCGAGCGAGGCCATAAATCGGTCGGCGTTCTCCGGGTTCATCAGCTCGTGAACGCCGGGGTCTGCGATGCGAAGCTCGCTAACGACCTGTCCATCGGGAGCGACGTTCTCGCCAGCGTCATATCCAGCGCTCGCGAGCGCGATCTCGAACGCGTAGAGGTCGCGAACCATCGCCTCGCCATCGGTGAATCCATCGCGAACCGCACCTTGCGAGAGGACCTCGTCGAGCCTGGCATAAGCAGCGTTTGCTGCGCCGACAACCTCGGGGTTGGAGGGCGCGGCGAGCAAACACTCGCGGTAGGCGCGATCCTCCGAAGGGCTGGCGTCCGAGCCAGGATCGCGGCAAGCGTCATCCGCGGCGTTGCCCACAGCGTCCACCTCGTCCGCCAGGAGCACGGCGGCGTCGCGACCGACGAGCACGGCGAGCAAGCTGTCGGTGTGATCGAGCAGTTCGTCGCGCGAGAAGGTCTCCTGACCCTCGCGCATGATATGGCGCACGTTGACCTCACCCTTCACATCCGCGCCATCGCGCTGCTCGATCGAAACCAGCGTGCGCCAGCTCGACTCGCGGTCGGTGAAGAAGAACCCGCGCTTTTCCTGAAGCTCTGTAAACAGGAGCGTCTGCGAGCCCTCGTCGGTGTTGATGGTGACCTGGCCGGTGTCAAAACCATTGTCGATGTAGAAGGCCATGCTCAGGAAGTTGAACCCCGCCTTGAAGTCATGGTGGTGGTACTCCTTGGTCATGTCGATGGACTGCTTGACGCCGTCTTCGCCCTGACGCGCGAGCGCCTGCGCGAGCCTCATATCGCCGCGACGAAGTTGCGCGAGCGCCTGCTCGATCTCCTCGCTATCTCTGGAGAGGTCGAACTCGAAGCGGGCCACGCGCAGGCGCCCTTCTTCGTCCGAGGAGCCGATCTCGGCGCGCACGTCGATATGCTTCTGGAGCTGCTCGAGCATCGCGTCATTGGCCAGCTCTCCGAGGCTGATCGTCCTCCCGGCGAGGTTGACGTCCACATCGGGGATGGCGTCGAGGCCAAAGCCAGGCTCGAGCGCTGCTTGCAGAGAGCGAACCTTTGCCTTCGACATCCCCACATCCACATAGAGCAGATCCCCCTCGCCGCGAATCAATTGCACATCGAGCTTGCCCTGGAGCGCGGCCCGCGCTGCGAGCGAGAGGCGCGCGTGCACCGTGAGCGCCGCTCCGGCCGTGGCGATCAGGAAGGGAACTCCGGCGCCCACGTTAAACCCGAGGCTGCCATCCGCGCGCAGCGCGAGCGACTCGCCGGGCGCGAGCGCGCGGTAGTCCTCCATCGAGCGCGGCAGGATGTAATCGCGCACGCGACGTGTGGCCTCGAGTGGTTGCTTTAGCACCGCGTCGATGCGCTCTTCGCTGTCGAACTTCGAGACGGCGACCGTCTCGATGGTGGTGCCCACTTTAAAGCCGACGGAGCCGACCGCGTCGCCCGCGTCAAAGCCAAAGGAGTTGTTCAGGTTGCCGCCAATGATAAAGCGGGACTCCGCGTAGAAGGAGCCATCGCGCGCGGCCTCGGCGCGACGCAGCTCGACCATGCGCGCGGCGAAGTCACGCTCGCCAAAGCGAGCGGTCAGGCCAGCGCTCAGGTTCCCCAGGTCATGGACAGTCGTCTCGCCAAAGATCTCCTCCTCGCTGCCATAGAGCGTGGTCGGCTCGATCGCGATGCGCGCGTAGTCGCTCACAGCCAGAGCATCATTGAGCTCATCTGATGCGTGCGGCGCGCCCAGGATCACAAGATCCGAGAGCTCGACATCCTTCATGTCCCTGTAAAGATCGACGACGTTGTCAAAACCATCGCACTTGCCATCGCAAGACTCGGCGACGATGACCTGCTTCTGCGCAGCGGCGCCGTTGTTGGCGTTCTGTTCGTCGGGTTCTCCGCAAGCGAACAGGGTGAGCGCGGCGATCAAGGGAAGGAGGAGTGATTTACGGGACACAGGCGGCCTCTATGGGATCTCGGATTTGCCAGGAAAATCAGACCCCCTAACTGACACGAGCATCGCGCGCGTGTCAACACCTGCAAGGCGTTGAAATCAGCACAGAATGCGGCTTGGAGGTTGACGCGCGGAGAAGCGGATATAGGTTTGCGGCGCGAGCAAGTCGATCAAAGCACGAGAGATATCACCGCCACTTGCGGCAGTGCCCCTGAAAAGGCTATGACGTTGGCCGTTCGCAATCACTGGCAGGTGACCCATTCATTGGCCTCGCCCTTCTTGGAGCAAAACTCCAGCCCAACACCGCTAACGAGTCAAGGAGCGCAAACGACATGACCAAACCGACCATTATCTACACCTGGACTGACGAAGCCCCAGCGCTCGCCACGTACTCCTTCCTCCCTGTCATTCGCGCGTTCGCTGACAAGGCCGGGGTGACGGTCGAGACCCGCGACATCTCGCTCGCAGGCCGCATCATCGCGGCGTTCCCCGAGCGCCTCACCGAGGAGCAGCGCCAGGCAGATGATTTGGCAGAGCTCGGACGCCTCGCGAAGACGCCCGAAGCAAACATCATCAAGCTCCCCAACATCTCGGCGTCTGTCGCGCAGCTCAAGTCCGCTGTCGCAGAGCTCCAGGCGCAAGGTTATGACCTGCCTGACTTCCCCGACGAGCCATCGACTGATGAGGAGCGCGAGATCCTGGCGCGCTACAACAAGGTCAAGGGGAGCGCCGTGAACCCCGTCCTGCGCGAAGGCAACTCGGACCGCCGCGCGCCAAAGGCCGTCAAGGAGTACGCGCGCAACAACCCTCACCGCATGGGCAAGTGGACCGGCGACACCAAGTCGCACGTCTCGACCATGGACGCGGGCGACTTCTTCCATAACGAGAAGTCGGTGACGCTCTCTGGCGCGACGACGGTGAACATCGAGCACGTCGACGCAGACGGCAACGTCACCGTCCTCAAGAAAGGGATCGCGCTCCAGGATGGCGAGGTTATCGACGGCACCTTCATGAGCAAGGCCGCGCTTATCTCCTTCCTCGAGGAGCAGGTCGCCGACGCGCGCGATCAGGGCGTCCTCTTCTCGCTCCACATGAAGGCGACGATGATGAAGGTCAGCGACCCGATCATCTTCGGCCACGCTGTCCGCGTCTTCTTCAAGGATCTCTTCGCCAAACACGGCGAGACCTTCCGGAAGCTCGGCGTCGAGGTGAACAACGGCTTTAACGATCTCACCTCGAGGTTGGCCGAACTCGACGACGCCAAGAAGGCAGAGATCGAGGCTGACATCCAGGCGATCTACAACAGCGGCCCCGCCCTCGCGATGGTCGACTCGGATCGCGGCATCACCAACCTCCACTTCCCCAACGACGTCATCATCGACGCGTCGATGCCCGCGATGCTTCGCACCTCGGGTCAGATGTGGAACACGGAAGGCAAGACGCAGGACACCAAGGCGACCATCCCTGACTCGAGTTACGCGGGCATCTATCAGGAAGTCATCGACTTCTGCAAAGAGCACGGCGCGTTCGATCCGACGACCATGGGCAGCGTGCCAAACGTCGGCCTGATGGCGCAGAAAGCCGAGGAGTACGGCTCGCACGACAAGACCTTCGAGATCGCATCGGCGGGCACGGTCCGCGTCGTGGACGCAGACGGCAACGCGTTGTTGAGCCACGAAGTGGGCGAAGGGGACATCTGGAGGATGTGCCAGGTCAAGGACGCGCCCGTTCAGGATTGGGTCAAGCTCGCTGTCTCGCGCGCTCGCGCCACGGGCGCACCCGCTGTGTTCTGGCTCGACGAAGAGCGCGCGCACGACGCGCAGCTCATCACGAAGGTCAACGCTTACCTTAAAGATCACGACACCGATGGTCTCGAGATCCACATCCTCTCGCCAGTCAAGGCGATGCGCTTCTCGCTCGAGCGCATCAAGGATGGCAAGGACACCATCTCCGTCACGGGCAACGTCCTTCGCGACTACCTAACCGACCTGTTCCCGATCCTCGAGCTCGGCACGAGCGCGAAGATGCTCTCGATCGTCCCGCTCATGAACGGCGGCGGCCTCTTCGAGACGGGCGCTGGCGGCTCCGCGCCAAAGCACGTGCAGCAGTTCGAGAAAGAGAACCACCTGCGTTGGGACTCGCTCGGTGAGTTCCTCGCGCTCGCGGTGTCGTTCGACCATCTGAGCGAGCGCTACGATGACCCAGGCGCGCACCTGCTGGCAGAGGCGCTCGACGACGCGACGACGCGCTACTTGCTCGAGAACAAGTCGCCATCGCGCAAGGTCAACGAGCACGACAACCGCGGCAGCCACTTCTACCTCGCGCTCTACTGGGCGCAGGCGATGGCAAAGCAGGACAAGGACGCAGAGCTCGCCAAGACCTTCGGAGCGCTGGCAGAGAAGCTCGCGGCCAACGAAGACAAGATCAACTCCGAGTTGATCGAGGTCCAGGGCCAGCCCATGGACATCGGCGGCTACTTCAAGCCCGACGTCGCCAAGGCGGACGCAGCGATGCGCCCGAGCGCGACCTTGAACCAGCTCATCGCTGACTTCTGAGAGAAGTCGTCAGCGAACCTGACAGGTTCATTGAAAAAAGAAAGGCGCGGCGTGGG
>JAYZVO010000101.1:0-31837 GCA_036155555.1 Myxococcota bacterium | reverse complement strand
TGCTTCGTTTCGAGACACGACATGGGCCTTGATGGTCAGACAGAGCGAGCCCTGAAGGATTGCATGCAATCCTTCAGGGCTCGCTCTGTCTGACCATCAAGGCCCATGTCGTGTCTCGAAACGAAGCAGGAGGGAGAAGGAGGTTCAACGACGCTGGATCAGGATCTGCGCCTGACCACCGAGCGAACCTGCGGTGAACTCCAGGTAATAGGTGCCCGGCGCGAGGTCTGGCTGGTCGATCACAGGATACGAGTTGCCATCCGAGGTCGAACCCGAGAGGTCGATTTCGACCTGTTGATCATCGAGCAGGCGCAAGTCATGCCCCTCGCCAGAGTCGAGCAAGGAAATGTTCAGGTGCGAGGGATGCTCGAGCGTGAAGACAAACTGATCGATGGCGTCGCTGCCAGGGGTCGTGGTCGCCGAGACGAGCGCGGCATCCTCGACGACGCCAAGATCCTGCGCATCCGCGACCAGATCATTTGGCTCGACCTCGTCGATCTCATTGGCAGGGCTGGTGACGACATAGAGCGTGTAATCCCCATTTTGCGTGGCGATCGTCGCGGGGAGTGAGACGCGCAACGTGTATGTGCCCGACTCCGTCGTGTCATAACCAAAGATCGCCGGATAGAAACCCTCTCCATCATAGCGGTCATTCTCGAGCGAGCGCGCCGTCGCGTCGAGCAAGGCGACCTCGAGATCGAGCGAGTAGAGCCCGGTCCCATTGCGGCTCGTGACCATCGCCCAGACGCGCTGTCCCGCGACGAGATCGAGCGAGTAGTAGTCCTCGCGATCGGAGGCAGCCGGTTGGATGTTACCCGCCAGGACCGCTGGCGTGGCGGTGATCGGCGTGGCGTTCGCGATAGGATCGTTTGGCTCGACCTCGGGCGTGGCGTTGGATGGTGGGATGAAGGTCGTCTGGATCGAGAAATCGAGCGGACCTTGCAATCCAGGATCTTCAGAAGAGACCGCGATCACGACCTGTGTGTGTTCGCTCGTAGGCAACCACGCGGTCTCGAGATCCTGCGTTCCTCCGAGCGAAGAGAGCGCGCCCGTGGAGAGGAAACGAATCACAGGCGTCCACCCGGAGGTCTTGACGGTCGCACCGAGCGCGCCCGGTTGTGGCAACGTGACTGTGAAGAGTCGCTCGTCACCAGCGGCGGCGAGCTGCTGGCCAGGCACGTTCGTGTTGACGCTGATCGGCGTGTTGGTCACCTCGCTCACGTCGATCTGATAATCGTAGTCGGAGGCGCCCTGGTTGGAGTTCTCGAACACGCGCGCGTAGACCGTCCCGGTGAACGCCGAGCGCCAGCGCGCTCGCCCTGCCGAAGTCCCCGACACATAACCGAGGTTATCCCCACGGATCACGCGACCACGCACGATGAAGTTCGGGTTCATGGTCGAAACCGAGACCGAATAGAACTTCCCATCCTCGACCTCGAAGGCGTGCCAATCGCTAAACGGCGCGTCGTCGATAAAGTCCGAGGCGCTCGCGGGCAACATCCCGAGCGGCGTCGGCGTGACCGTGCGCATGCCGAGGATGTAGGTCTGATCTGCGCCGCGCGCTTCATCGTAAGAGGAGACGCGAACCACGATCGTGGTGTCCACGTCAAAGCGAAGCTCGTAGGCCGAGGTTGTCCCACCGAGACGCTCGAAGGTGTCGTCGCGGAAGATCTCGACGTTGGGGAAGAAGTTTGGCGCGTAGATCTTGAGGCTAAAGAGCTCGTTCGCGGGCACGACGACCTTGTAATAGTCATCTTCGCCAGGTTCTTGCAGCACGTCTGCCTTGGTACCAGGGAGTGCCCCGAAGTCCTCGATGGTGACGGCGTCGATGGTGACGGTGAGCTCCTCCATCGTGGCCACGTCCGTGCCGCGACCGTTGAAGTCACGCATATCGACGTAGAAGCGCTCGTTGGCGAGCGCGCGCGAAGTGAACTGCGCGTTGTAGGTTTGCTCGACCAGGTTGAAGTCCGCGTCGAGCAAGCGCGAGTTCAGGAACAACGCCGCGTCATCGATGCCCACCGAGAAGATCCCATCCTGCGAAGGCGCGAACGAGACGGTGGCAGATTCTCCGGCAGGCAACGGCAAGCTGACCATGCCGGGAAGCATCGGAACGTCGACTGCCTGAACGGGCAACCTCTCGAACGCGATGCTGTAACCATAGGCTGCGCCGCCAACGGCGGCGCCAGCGGGTTGCCTCGCGTGTCGCACCTGAACCGCCATGTCGCCATGTTCTGACGAGCTCACAAGATACGAGACCGTCCTCGGCGCGTAAGGATCGGTATCCCCGACCGCCTCGGAGCGATGAAGCGTGTAGAAGGTCGCCGAGCCACCTTGCACGAAGGCGTGCCCGATATCGACCGACGGCTCGAGGTTCCCTCCGACGACGGGTGACACGGTGACGCGGGCGACCTCCCCTTTCTTCATCGTGAAGAGGTAGAGATCCACGTCGGGTTGGTCTGGCGTCCTCGGATCATCGATGGCGCCGTCGATAAGCGCGCCGTCATCGAGCCAGATGGGACGATCGAGGCGAGTGTCCTGGGGATCTTGCGCGGTCTCGGTCTCGTTAAAGAGCGTGATCGGTTGCGCGGCGATGACCATGTTCGCGGGCTGCGTCTCGTCGCGCTGGACATAATCCTCGATCAACAGGAGCCGCTGGCGATCTTGCGAGATGACGCTATCGACGGTGATGGCGTTGTTGTCATCGAGCTGGTCAGCGATCGTGTGCGCGAGCGTTTGTTCTGCGTCCGGGTCATAGATCGAGAGCACGGGTTGGAAGAAGACAGGTTCTTGCCCGCCGCCAAAGTTTGCCGAGTTGCTCTGCGCGCGAATCGAACCATTGACCCCTGCCGGGTCCACCTCGAACACCTTGAGCGCGCCGTCGAACTCGTGAGGCACGGGCGGTCCGGGGACCACGAGCGGCTCGGGCTCGGGCAACGGGACCTCGCTCACACGCAGCGTGTAACCCCAGCTGTTGTTCCCGACGTCGGGTTGGGTGTTGATGAAGTTGCGAATATCACTGACGACGATGGTGTATCGACCCGGGACGGGGAAGAAGACCTCGCGCAGCGCGGAGGAACCTTGCGCGGGCGCGACCGCGACGCGGAAGATGCTCGCGTTGTTGATCTCGTAACCTGTGATGATCGCTGCCGGGTAGAGTGCGCCCTGAGGTTGGAGCGTGATGTAGTTGAGATCGATGAGCAGCGCCATGGGGCGATCGATCTCGAAGCTAAAGAAGTCCAGATCGGGCTGCCCCTCTGTGATCTCGTTGACGACGCCTTGCGCGACAAAGGGGACAGCGAGCCCCAGTGATTCTGCCGCTGCGGCGTCATCAGTGTTTCCGGCGGCTTCGTCTGCGACGACGCGCATCAGGTCTATCGGGTTGGTCGGGTCGTGGTAGTTCGGGTACTTGTCGCAGCGGTCGCCGATGCCATCGCGATCGCGATCCGCTTGCTCGGGGTTCTCCCTGTCCGGGCAGTTGTCCTCTTCATTGAGGACCCCATCCCCATCGCGATCAGGATCGGCGGGCATGTCTGGAGGCATATCGACGGACATGTCCCGATCGTCAGGCATGTCAGGATCGACCTCGGACATATCGGGCTCGACCTCGGACAGATCTGGCGTGTCCCCCTGATCTTCCTCCGGGGACATATCCCCGGTGCCCATATCACCGGAGGTTCCCGGCATGTCTTCATCGACGAGGCTGACACCGGACATATCGGGTCGAGGGTCCTCGTCATTTCGCCCGCACGCGGTAAGCGTGAGGGAGAGGACCCCGAGCAGCAGGAGAACACGTGACTTCATCGACTCACCTCAAGAAAAAACGGGACCGCGAGGAGTGGGAGATGTTTTGACATCTCCCACTCCTCGCGGTCCCGCGCAATCGGCCTCACGAAGATCAGGCCACGCAGACTGATTTTCTACAAATCAGCTCTGCCCTTTGGCCTCTTCGATCGCGCGGAACTCAGACTGGTACACTATCAGATTGTCGATCACGATCGAAAGGTTCCGGTTGTTCATATCGAGGTCTGGCTTCTCGTCCTGGACCGAGCGCATCTGCAAGGCGATCTCGTACATCTCGTCGCAGAGCCTGGAGAGGAGCGCGAGGTCGCGCGTGGCGCGCGACTTGCCAGCGAAGTTGTCGCGGTACTCGGACATGACATCGTTGGCGGCGCCACCGAGCAAACCAGCGAGGTCATCGACGCCCTGTTGCGCGCGAGCGTCGCGGATCGCAGCGACCTCATCGCGGTAGAGCTTGAGGTTCTGCTGGACGATCTCGATATTCTTGGTGTTGTGCTGCGAGCGGTAGCCCTTGGAGTTGAGCAAGCGCATCTCGTTGAGGATACCCTCGAGGTTCTTGATCACGCGATCGAGCAACGCGGGACGGCGCGTGGAGCGACCCTTCCCGGCGAACTGCGAGGTGTAGACCTTGAACTGCTCGTTCGCAGCGCTGGCGAGGCCGCTGGCTTGCTCCTCGCGGGTGCCGAGACGGCGCGCGTTGAGGATGTTATCGAGCTCTCCCTCGTAGAGATCGAGGTTGCTCTCGATGGTCTCGATGTCCTTGCGCGTCGAATCGAGGTCGGCGCGCTTGGCGAGCAGCGCGAGCATGTCCTCGCGCACCCCTTCGAGCTCGGCGACCATCTCTTCGAGGCGGCCGATGTCGCGCGTGGCGCGGTTCTTCCCGGCGTAGTGACGGTGATACTCGTCGAAGACGAAGTTGGCCCAGGTGGCCAACTTCGCGCCAGCGACGGCCTCGGGTCCCTTGGCTTGCACGTTCTCGATCTCGACGCGCTCGGCCTTGTACATCTCGAGGTTGTTCGTAGCCGTCGAGAGCACCTCGCGCAGCAACGTGTTGTCGCCGTTATGGAGCCCTTGCCCCTCCTCGATGAGGCTTTCGAGATCAGCGGTGATCTCGTCCAACTCGGAGAGCTGACGCGTCGCCCTCGGCTTCCCAGCAAAACGCGCATCGTAACGTTGCGAGACCGCGTTGACCTTCTCCTGCAACTCTTCGACCTTCTGCCTACTCATTCCTTCTGTTCCTCAGCTGTAACAATCTCGATGTATCTTGTGGGGTCCTTTGCCCTATTCGACTCACGAATCAAAGCGCATCTTCTTACCCCGGCAAGTCCTTTCAAATCAACCGACGCGATCTCAGGCGCACCTTTCTGACACACACGAGCATCACACAATCCTCTCAACCCCGCACCACAAGCCCTCGAGCATTGCGATGAAACGAGTCCCCGCGATAAGAATTTCAGCCTGCAATAAAGCACCGAAACGAAAAGATGGCGCCTACATCCTGTATTGGATGATCGCCAACCGACGACTTCAGGAGAACTTCGCGCTCCAGCGCGCCGTCGAGTTGGCCAACGAACACGGGGTCGGCTTGCTGATCTTCGAGCCACTGCGCATCGGTTATCGGTGGGCGAGCGACAGGATTCACAGGTTTATCATCGACGGGATGTGCGATCACTATCACCACTTCGAGGATGCAAAGCGCGCGAACAAGGCGCGCTATTACCCCTACCTCGAGCTGGAGGCGAACCAGGGTAAGGGAGCGCTCGAAGCGCTCGCAACAAACGCGGTGATGGTCGTCACCGATGAGTTCCCCTGCTTCTTCCTGCCAATGATGGTCGAGGCCGCGGCCAAAAAGCTCGACGTGCGCCTCGAGCAAGTCGACAGCAACGGATTACTCCCCTTGAGGGCCGCGCCAAAGACCTACACCACCGCGTATTCGTTCCGGCGAGGACTGCACAAGATCTTGCCAGACCACCTGGAGGCGTTCCCCGAGATCGATCCGTTGGCGGAGCTGGAGAAGGACTTCGACGACGACTGGTTGCCCGAGGGCTTTAAAAAGAAGTGGCCGACAGCGAGCGAGGCGATGCTCGCGCATGGCGCGAGGGAGCCGCTGGCAGAACTCGACATCGATCACGACGTCGCGCCCGTACCATTTCGAGGCGGAGCTGTGGCTGCGCTCGACAGAATGGAGACCTTCCTCGACGAGAAGCTCGCCGCCTACCCCGAGGATCGCAACAAACCCTCCGAACAAGGCGCCAGCGGGCTATCGCCCTATTTGCACTTCGGGCACATCGGCGTGCACACGATCTTTCGCGAGCTCACCGAGCGCGAAGGCTGGAGCCCGAGTGATATCGCCACAAAACCGACAGGGAAGCGCGAGGGGTGGTGGAATATGAGCGAAGGCGCCGAGTCGTTTGTCGACGAGCTCATCACCTGGCGCGAGATCGGCTACAACATGGCGCACCGCGAGCCGGACACCTACGACAAGTACGAGTCGCTCCCGGACTGGGCCAAGGAAACACTCGCCATCCATGTCGAGGACGAGCGAAAATACGTCTACACGCTCGAAGAGTTCGAGAACGCCGAGACCCATGACGAGCTCTGGAACGCCGCGCAGCGCCAGCTCGTCCAGGAGGGGCATATCCAGAACTACCTGAGGATGCTCTGGGGCAAGAAGATCCTGCACTGGACCTCGAACGCGCAGGATGCGCTAGAGATCATGATCGAGCTCAACAACAAGTATGGCATCGATGGGAGGAACCCGAACTCTTACTCGGGGATCTTCTGGACGCTCGGGCGCTATGACAGAGGTTGGACCGAGCGAGATATCTTCGGCAAGGTGCGCTACATGACGAGCGACTCCACGCGCCGCAAGTACAAGGTCGAGGACTACATCGCCAGGTACAGTTGACCAGCAAGCGCTCACTTGCTCTCTGCGGTCACGGTGGTGGGCGCGGCGTCTGGCGGTGAGATAAGCGCGAAGGCGCCCTCGTCCCCCTGGAGCGCGCCACGCATCAGCGCGACAATCCAACCCGCCGTGGCCGAGCGCATGACCTGCTTCGATCCTCCGCCAGGACAAGAGGAGCACTCCAGACCACAGCCCGAGAGCGAATCATCGAGCATATCGAGGTGTCCATGCTCCGTGGCGACCAGGTGATAGGCGGGAGTTTGCGCGGCGTCGTAGAACTTGGTGTGGTTCTCCCCTTCGGGCGCACACGCCGGGCTAAACCCATCGATCGAGTTTGGCCCGAGCCCCGTGCCGATCACGAGCGTCGGGATGGCAAATGGCGTGGGGCCTGTGATGACGGGGTCTTGCGCGGCGAACCCTCCGGGGTTGTCGACAGGATCGATCCCGACGAGCGCTGTGGCCTGCGTGGCGTCTCCCGAGAGCACCCCCCAGGCCACCTTCGCGCCGCGCGAGTGCCCGACCACGCCGAAGTGCTCCGTCGCGGCTTCGACGCCCGAGGGGAGGACGCCTGCGAGGTTCTCGCGGATAAATGCCCAGGTTTGTTTCGCCAGCGCGATCTCTTCCTCGGTCGAAGGTTTGCCAAAGGGGAGCCCGCCCGCCTCGTACATCTGTGGCGCGACGACGATAAACCCGTGGCTGGCGATCTGCGCGATGATTTGCGAGTAATACTGGTTCGAGAGCAAGAACCCGTGTTGGAGCACGACGACTGCGTAGAGACCAGCCTGCGTAGGCGACCAGACCTGCCCAGGGACAGGCGCGCCCTGGGGAAGTTGATCCATGGTCACACCGAGCGGGCCGTTGCTGTAAATCGGCGCGTCACCGACATAGAGCATCGGTCCGGGAGGCGCCATATCGACCGGCGTGCTCATATCCGAAGGCGCCATATCGAGCGCCATGTCGAGCGCCATATCCTCTCCAGCGTTCCCCATATCGGGCATCACCCGAAGGTCTGCGTCCTCGCCGAGTTCGTCGAGATCACTGGCCATATCCATGGCGACTGGCGTGGTCATGTTCGTGTCATTGTTCCCCTGACCGACGCCTTGAGACGCGCTCTCCGGGCCGCACGCAGCGAGCGTGGTCATGCCAGCGAGCGCCAGCGCGCACATCCAAACCTTCTTCATTGCAGATCCGCCATCCGTTCGTTCGTTCTGGAATTGTCCTCTTTCGATGCGCCCTTTTACCGAAAAGGCTCGCTCGAAGCGAGACACCGGGCAAATTCCCCTACATATCCGCACATCTAACAAAAGCCACGGACGCACGCAAACCATTTTCCATCATTCGATGGAACTAAGATTTCACAATGGCGCATGCTGGTGTCAGTCAGGAGGTGTTGTGCTACGTTTTGCGCTATCGACTCACCCGAGAATGAAAACCCGAACCGAGACCAGGGAGAAGCAAGCGATGGAGATGAGCCCGAAGATCGAGAAGCTCAAGGCCAAGTACGAAGAGGCGCGCGTGGGGCTCGACAAGCTCCAGGAGGAGGTCTTGATGCGCGGGATCGAGATGAGGCCGGGGCTCCGGCGTCAATTCGAGGAGGCGCTGCGCGGGCTCTTTTACACGATGGCGTGTGCAGATGGGCACATCGACGAGAACGAGGTCACCTTCTACAACTACCTCTTCGAGGAGGAGCTCTCGGTGACGACCTTCGAGTTGGTGCGTCAGCAGTTGGCGCGGTCGCGCAATGTGTTCGAGGAGGATTTGCTGGCGACGGTCGCCGCGTTCGCCTCTTACGATCGCGCGATCACTGGGAAGATCCCGCTCGACGCGCCCTCGCTCTCGACGCTTTTGCTCAAGGCAGGAGAGGCCGTCGGGAGGTTGGTGATCGCAGCCGATGGCGAGGTCGTCGAGGCAGAGGCGCAAGCTCTGCGAGCGCTGCTCCAGCAGGCAAAGCAGCGCGCCGAGTTGGTCAAGGCAGGCGCGGAGTCCTTGCTCGAGACCAACAAGGATGGGGACATTTACGATCCTGACGCGGAGCTCGCGCGCGATATCCGTGGCCTCGAGCGTCAGATCTGTTCAGGAATCACCGAGAGCGCGCTCCAGGCTGCTGATGTCATCATCAAGTCGGGCTCAGGGATGCTCGATGAGGGCTTGACCGCGAGCGCGAGCGCGACGCAGTTCGTCGCGGACTCGATCCGGGATGACCTCGAGCGGGGGAAGGCGAGCATGGACCTCTTGACGTTGGGGCTCACGCAGATCCCGCCGATGCTCGAGGCGCTCGAGAGGATCGAGAACGCGGGCGATGACATCAAGCCCGCGTGGAGAGACATGGCCGAGACCACGCGCGCCGACATCAAGGAGGCGTTGCGCGCGCTCCATGGCAGCTCGCAGACGCGCGTGCGCATGCTCAAGGAGAAGTATGACTGGCATGATGACATCATGCGGCTCGAGCAAGGACTCGAGCAGGCGTGGGAGGTCTTGAAGTGAGCATCCTCTCGAGGCCAACGATCGCGCTGCTGACGGACTTCGGGCATCGAGATCACTACGTCGGCGTGATGAAGGGAGTGATCGCGAGCATCGCGCCAGATGCTCGCGTGATCGATCTGTGCCACGAGATCCCCCCGCAGGATGTCGACGCGGCGGCGTTTATGCTGATGACCTCGATGCGCTACCTCCCGGATGACACGATCTTTGTGTGCGTGGTCGATCCTGGCGTGGGGAGCGCCAGAGATGCCATCGGCGTGCGCTGCGGACGCCGCGTCTTGATCGGCCCGGACAACGGCCTCTTCACGCTGGCGGTCGGGCAACACGCGGCGCTCGATGCGGTGGTGTTGGACAATCCGCGCTACCACCTCCTCCCTGTGAGCCACACATTTCACGGACGCGATATCTTCTCACCGACGGCCGCCCACCTCGCCGCGGGCGTGCCCTTCGAGGAGTTGGGGAGTGAGAAATCACTCGACGCCCTGGCGATGCTCGATGAGTTGACGCCGCAGCTCGAGGGAAAGGAGCTGCAAGGGCGCGTAATTCACATGGATCACTTCGGGAACCTGATCACCAACCTGAGCAAGGAGGCGTGTGAGTTGTTGCACGGCAAGGCACCAGGATTGAAGATCGAGCTGCCCGAAGCGCAGCTCGCGCTCGAGGTGCTGGAGACGTTCTCGGATGTCCCGATCGGGGATGCGGTCGCTTATGCGGGGAGCAGCGGGATGCTCGAGATCGCAATCCGCCAGGGCAGCGCGCGCGAGAAGCTGGGCATAAAAAAAGGAGCCCGCGTAGTCGCGAGCCCCTCTTATCCTCGAACCTGAGAAAAAGTTGTCACATCAGCCGCGCAACGCCAGCGGAGGTCCGCCGGGCAAGCGCGCGCGATCGTGCGCCGTGGTGAGGTCCGGGATCGGTCCTGGAGGCACGAAGCGCTTGGGGTTCAGGTTCGGGTGGCTGCGGAAGTAGTGGTTGCGGATATGCTCCATGTCGACCGTCTCGGCGACGCCCGGGAGTTGGTACAACTCGCGCAGGTAGTTCGAGAGGTTTTCATACTGGAAGATGTGCTTCTTGCTGCACTTGAAGTGAACGAAGTAGACAGGATCAAAACGCACGAGCGTGGTAAACATACACAGATCCGCCTCGGTCAGCTGTTCACCCGCGAGGTAGCGTCGCTCGCCGAGGATCGCCTCCCAGCGATCGAGCTCATCGAAGAGTTCGGCGTAGGCGCTCTCGTAGGCTTCCTGTGTTCCTGCGAATCCGCAGCGGTAGACGCCATTGTTGATCGGCTCGTAGATGGCATCCATGGCGGCGTCGATCTCTTCGCGAAGCTCCTGCGGCGCGAGGTTGACCTCTTTCGTGGCGAGCGACTGGAATGCATCCGAGAACATGCGGATGATCTCGCGCGACTCGTTATTGACGATCGTGCCCTCCTTTCGATCCCAGAGGACGGGGACGGTCACGCGACCGGAGAAGTTTGGATCGGCCTCGACGTAGATCTCTCGCAGGTAAGTCGCGTCAAAGATGGGATCAGGGATGACGCCATCGGTGGGTTCGAAGGTCCAGCCGTCATCTCCCATGAAGTGGTTGACGACCGAGACGGAGATGACCTCTTCGAGCCCCATGAGCGCGCGAGCGATGAGCGTCCTGTGTGCCCAGGGGCAAGCGTAGGAGACGTAGAGGTGGTAGCGGCCAGCCTCGGGTTGAAAGCGTGCGCCCTCGCGATCCTCGATCTTGTCGCGGAACGCAGAGGTTTGGCGCTGGAAGCTGCCATCCTTCGAACTCTTCTCCCAGTTGTCCTTGGTGACCCACTTCCCTTCTCTCAAAAAACCGCCCATGCCCGCGCTCCTATTATCTTCACTGGTAGAGTTCTCTCGTGTACGTGGCGAGGGTGTGCTTGTGAGCTTTATCGTGAAGCGCACGTGCACACCTTGCTTGCATGAGAGAAGGTAACGGCGCACAAGTGCAGCGCAAGCGGGCCGCGAAAAACAGACCGTTTCCCGAGAGAGAACTCCTCGCAGAGCCGCTTAAAAGGAGGAGAAGGTTGCGTTGCGAGAGCAAAGAACACTCGCTATGAAGTCGATGCTATCCTATGATGCAGCGATCGCTTCGAGCGTTCTACGGAGCATCGTTTCGAGGACAGGAACATGTCATCACAAGACGAAGACAACGACGAGACAACGCTGAGCATCGGGGCAGTGTCACAAGCGACAGGAATCCCCTCCGAGACGCTGCGCACATGGGAGCGCCGCTATGGGTTCCCATCCCCAGAGCGAACATTCGGGGGGCACCGCGCCTACAAGCTCGACACGATCGAGCGGTTGCGCCTGATCAACCTCGCGCTCGAGCAAGGACACAGGCCAGGTCAAGTCGTCGGCGAACCGGTCGAGGTCCTGGAGAAGATGCTCGAGATGAGCGAGCCAACGATCGTCGAGGAGGTTATCCCCACTCGCCCGATGCGCGTCGAGAACCCGAGCAAACAGGTCGACATCTGGATCGAAGCGGCGCAGAACTACGACGCGGACCTGCTCGAGCGCACGCTCACGCGCGCGTGGTACATGATGGGGCCGATGACCTTCCTCGACATCTACATCTCGCGCCTTTTGACCGAGATCGGCACGCAATGGGAGCGCGGAGAGTTGACGGTGGCGCAGGAACACTTCGCCAGCGAGCGATTGCGCGACTTCCTCTCCTCGCACTGGAGACCAATCAGCGATCGAAGCCAGGGACCCCGCGTCCTGTGCGCGACGCTGCCAGGAGAGCAGCACGCGCTCGGGCTGCACATGGCGGCGCTGGTCATGGCGATCGCAGGCTGCCGTATCATCTTCCTCGGCGCCAACACCCCGCTCGAGGATATCATCTCGACGAGTAAAGAGGTCAGCGGCATCAAGCTCGTGCTCCTGAGCCTCTCGAAGGCGTCGAACAAGTTGCTCAACCAACAAATGATCGAGCAACTTCGAAAGAAGATCGACCCCTCCCTCTCCCTTGTCATCGGCGGTGAAGGCGCACCGTTTGGCATCGAAGGCGTGACCACCCTCGAGGATCTTCGAGGGCTGGAGAAGTTCATCCCCAGTTTCTTCGATTACTGACCTGCGGCCCTCACGCGTACAATCGGCGCCTGCTCCCCCACGCACAACTCGAAGCTCCCCTCCGAATAACTCACGGCACACGTCAACGCGCCCCGACCGAAACCGAAGGTCGAGGAGCTCGCGAGGCGCGTGAGGTAGAGAAACCTGTTCAAACCTATTCAAAACGGGTGTTCAGACGCCTGAACACCCCAAAACCTATTCAAAACATCTACAAAATTGTTCAAAATCACTTGACCGAGGCCATAAAGCTGTTCATATTGATGCATGAGCAACGAATCGAACACCTTTTGAACAGGTATAGAGATGGATGAGACAACACTGGTCACGAAACTCCGCGCTGGCGAGCCCGACGCGCTCTTCTTCCTCTACAACGAGTACCGCGACCGCGTGTTCGCGGTCGTGCGTAAGATTGTCCGCGACGAGTGGGACGCCGAGGAAGTGGTCCAGGATGTTTTCTGGACCATCCACCGCAAGATCGACCTGTTCCGCGAGGACAGCGCGCTCTGGAGTTGGATGTATCGCATCGCGATTAACGCGGCCAAGATGAAGGTCCGCAAGTACAAGCGCCGCCCGATCCCGGTCGAGGACGACCTGTTGCGCGACATCCACTCCAAGGAGAAGGGAGACGACAAGAGCGCGCGTCCCGATCAGCACCTGCTCTACAAGCGCCTCGTCGAGGAGATGACCGGATACCTCGATGATGTCAGCGAGACCAACCGTCGCCTCTACATCAGCATGGAGATCGACGGGTTGGCCAAGGAAGAGGTCGCCATCGAGCTCGACCTGACGGTGCCTGCGGTCAAGACCAGGCTCCACCGACTTCGCGTCGGTCTACGCGAGCGCATCGCGGACTATAACGACCTGCAACCTGCGCGTTAAATGGGTCGCTGCGAGCGGTACATTTCGCACCTACTCGCGAAACCACGCATCTAAATTCTCAGAAGACTCGTCGCCGTCTTCCCCCCTCGAAGCGTCCACAAGGCATGACGCGAGCCGAGGATCTGGTGACGAGAGAAACCCTGATGTTGTCTGCATCATCGTCGCGCCACGGCCAGTCACCGAGCGCGGAGCGAAACGAGCAGCCATGAGCGTGATCAAACCACAAGAAGAAGAAAACGCGACGTTGAGCATCGGGGCGGTCTCACAAGCGACGGGAATCCCTGTCGAGACACTGCGCACCTGGGAGCGCCGCTATGGGTTCCCTTCGCCCGAGCGCTCGGATGGGGGGCATCGCCAGTACAACGCGTCGATCGTGGAGCACCTGAACCTGATCTCACGCGCCCTCGAGCAAGGGCACAGGCCAGGGCAAGTCGTCGGTGAGTCGGCAGAAAAGCTCGGCGAGCTTCTCGATATATCGGAGCACGAGGAGGAGCGACGCAGGGAGGCTGTGCGACACTCCGCCGAGGTCCTCGACCTGAACGCCAACCGAACACGGGACAACCAGGAGATCATCGACGAGTGGTTCACGCAGATCCGCCGCATCGATCACGAGAACTTCCCCGATAGCCTCGAGCGCCAGTGGTACGCGTCGAGCACGCTGGAGTTCCTCGACGAGCTGATCACGCCGCTGCTGCATCAGATCGGCGAGTCCTGGTATAGCGGTGAGTTGGCCGTGTTGCATGAACAGTTCGCGAGCAATCACTTGCGAAGGTTCCTCCAGAGTCAGTGGCGCCCGCTGAGCGATCACGCTCGCGGCTCGAAGCTCCTCTGCGCGACGTTGCCTGGCGAATACCACGTGCTCGGGCTGCACATGAGCGCGCTCGTGGGCGCGACTGCGGGTTGCCAGATCGTCTCGCTCGGGCTCGACACAGACCTCGAGACCATCGCCGAGGTCGCGCGCGCACACCACGTCAACGCCGTCCTCATCAGCGTCTCGGCCGCCGCGCCAAGAACCCTCACGCGCCGCCAACTCGAGAAGTTGCGCGCGATGCTCCCCGCCCATATCGAGTTGGTCCTTGGCGGCGGCGGCGCGCTCGATGTCGAAGGAACGGTTCGCATGGAATCCCTGGACGAGCTTGAAATCTGGGCGCGCCAACAACAGCAAGACGCCGAGAAACGATCGTAGCTCTTTCATCCAGCGCCAGTATTCTTTAGGCTCTTGTCCGTTACTTCCGCATCGCTCTCGAGAGGATCAAGACGCCATGTCAAACTTGCCCAGACGCACTCCCCTCCTCCTTTTCGCGCTCGCAGCGCTCGCGCTGGCGTCACCAGCGCAAGCACAACAGGACGCGCTGCCAGATCTTGGCGGCACTTGGGCTCAAGTCCAGGTGACGACGGGGGTGTCGAAGCTTCCCGTCGTGGGGACGGTCAAGTCCGTGACGACCGCGTTGATTCTGCTCGACATCAAACAGAACGGCGAGAACCTGACGCTCGAAGAGAAGATCTGCGACATCCGCATCACCTCGAGCGTCGAGCGCGTGCGCACGATTGTCCCGCGTAAGTTCACGCAGGCCGCGTCAGGCCAAACGCGCAAGGGGCGCGTCTGGATGGACAATGGGCGCGCGCGCTACATGCAGGATAAGCATGTGGTCGTGCTGGGCGCGAAGCTTGCCAACTCGAAAAAGGACGCGCTCCCCGATGATCCTGATGACGCGCGCGTGTACGATCAGGATCGCGACGGCAAACCGGGCATGACCGTCCACGTCGAGGGGATCGTCAACGGGCACATTTATCTCGTGCAACGCGGCTGGAACAAGCTCGACGGGAACATCGATGGCGACAAGATGAAGGGGTTCATCCGCTGGGACTCCGAGCAAACCGTGCTCGACTCGACGCATATGTTGCTCGGTGATTCGCCCACCTCCAAGACCAACAACAAGCGCTCGGAGAACTACTTCGACAACCGCAAGGTCAGCGACGGGATGAACTGCAAGACGTTGCGCTCACAAGAGAAGAAGATCTTTCGTTGAGCCCACGCGCACCTCGCGCGCCCAGCGTGCGTCTCATCACTGTCCCCCTCGCGAACAAAAGGAGGAGAGCGATGCCGACTTTTCACAAGACAACCTCGATCGACACCACCCCCGAAAAACTCTTCGCCTGGCACGCGCGAAAAGGCGCATTCGAACGCCTCTCGCCACCATGGGAGTCACTCCGCGTGGTAAAGCCAACCGATGGGATCAAGGATGGCGCCGTGCTTGTCTTCGAGGTCGGCCCTGGCCCCTTCAAGTTAACCTGGGAAGCACACCACGATAGCTACATCGAAGGGGAGCAGTTTCGCGATGTTCAGAAGCGAGGCCCCTTCTCTCAGTGGGAACACACCCACCGCTTCCTGCCCGATCCGAACGCTGAAGATGGCGCCATCCTCGATGATGCGATCACCTACAGGCTGCCGTTGCATCCGGTGAGTCAGTGGTTTGCAGGGTGGTTCGCCAGGCGAATGATCGAGCAAATGTTTACCTTCAGACACGAGCGCACCATGCACGACATCAAACGGCACGAGCAATTCGCCGACAGAGAGCGACAGCGCGTCGCCATCACTGGCGCGAGCGGCCTTATCGGGACCGCGCTCTCGAGCTTCCTGACCACAGGTGGACACACCGTCTCGCCCGTCTCGCGCAAGAAGCGCGAGGGTGGCATCCAGTGGTCGCCGCGCGAGCAAAAGCTCGAGGCAAAACAACTCGAGGGGATCGACGCGGTGGTGCACCTCGCCGGGGAATCCGTGAACCAGCGTTGGACTGGCGGCGCCAAGGAACGCATCCTGCGCTCTCGCCTGGAGGGAACCAGGCTGCTCTCCGAGACACTCGCCGGGCTCGAGCGCAAACCTCGCGTGCTGATCAGCGGCTCGGCGATCGGCTTCTACGGGGATCGCGGGGATGAACTGCTGACGGAAGAAGCAGGGGTCGGCGATGGCTTCCTGGCAGATGTCTGCAAGCAGTGGGAGGAAGCGACAAAGGCCGCAAGTGATGCGGGTATCCGCGTGGTTCACCTTCGCACTTCGCTCGTGCTCGATCCATCCGGAGGCGCGCTCGGGCAGATGCTCCCGCTGTTCAAGATGGGGATGGGGGGCAACCTCGGCTCTGGCAAACAGTACATGAGCTGGATCTCCATCGACGACATGGTCGCAGCCATCCTGCACATCCTCTTCACCGACAGCATCGAAGGCCCCGTCAACCTAGCGGCGCCAAACCCGGTGCGAAACAAGGAGTTCACCAGGACGCTCGGGGCGGTCCTCTCGAGGCCGACCATTATCCCGGTGCCAAAGTTCGGGTTAAAGCTCGTCATGGGCTCGCAGTCCGCCAACGAGATGCTCCTCGCGAGCCAACGCGTTGTCCCCAAAGCGCTCGAGGAGCATGGCTTCGAGTTCGCATACCCCACGCTCGAAGGGGCGCTCTCCCATTTGCTCGGGAAGAAGTGAGCTGTTGCCAGAGCGGCACGCAAAAAAGAAGCCGCCGACAAATTATGCTGAGAGGTTTCAGATCGACTGATTCCGTCCAGCATAATTTGTCGGCGGCTTCTTTTTTGCTCGGCGGCAAAGGTCTCGCCCGCTCAGATCGAGGTCTCGTAGGGGACGCGGAAGTGGAGCTTGAAGAACGCCTGACCGAT
Organism: Myxococcota bacterium; assembly: GCA_036155555.1. Taxonomy (GTDB): domain Bacteria; phylum Myxococcota_A; class Bradymonadia; order Bradymonadales; family Bradymonadaceae; genus JAYZVO01. The sequence continues at coordinate 15,025 of JAYZVO010000101.1, read as the reverse complement.
ATGCCAGATGCTCTGGTCGAGCGGGCCGACGTCCAGAAGCGAACCTCCGACGCGCTGCGGAATGTAAACCTGTGAGACCCAACCGAAGCTAAAGAGGAAGCGCTGCGAGACGGGGATCTCGATGTCGAACATCGCCTCGAGCCCAGGGCGCGCGAAGTGCGTCGGGGAACCGAGCGTGTCGGAGTGGATATACATGTACTTTACGGGCAACCCGAGCGTGAGTGAGACGCGGAAGGGATCGCTGATGGGCGCGAGCCCCAGGCTGAACAGGTTCCACCCGATGCCATAGATCCCGGTGTTGTTGAGGTCGGGGATCTTTGGCGAGATGATCAGCTCGCGCGGGATCAGGTTAAGGAACGCGGGCTTGATGCGCGCCTCGGTGACACCGCGCGCGTATCCTCTGTATTGGGGAGGAATGCACGCCCAGTTCTGGCGTAGGAACTTGCGATCGATGACCGCGTACATGTTCAAGCGCCCGCCAAAGTGAACAGGTTGATCCTGGAACACAGGGCCAGAGATCAGGTTAAACGTTGGCCCGATGCCGACATCCACAGGCACGGTCACGCGCGGCGGGCACTTGGTCGGCGCGCGCCCTGCGGAGCGTGGCTGTCTGCTGCGCGGCTGGTTGGTGCGAGGTTGCTGCCCCTTTCGACTCGGAGGAACACGCGCGCGGTTGGGCGGCGGTTTGCGGGGGCCTTTTTGTTTGGGCGGCGTGCGCGTCTGCACGCGTTCGATGCGCAACAGCTCTGCGGGCTCGCGGCCGATCAGGCCATTATCATTGGCGAGCGCCTCGGGTGAGAACGCCTCGGGAGGGTGTTCCTGTGCGGTCGCCAGCGAAGTCATCGACACGAGCGAACAGAGGATCGCGAGAAAGAGGGACCCCTTCAGAGGTGTCATCGCCGCTCCTTGCGGTGAAAAAGAGCGCGCCCGAGGTGTGGATGGGCAACGAGCGCGCGGATTTTGTCATACAGAGGGTGGACGATGAACAGGTTTCATTTATTCAACGCGCGCGGCAAGAAAGAAGTCACTCACGCAGGCGCGTGTCGCTCCTCGACACCGAGCAGGCGCTCAAAGGTGGTGATAAAGTAGCGCTCGCTGCGCGCTCGCCCCTCGGGCGTGTCGAGGTAAGGAGGGTTCATCCAGCTCTTTTTGAGCCTGGCGGACACGTGCCACATGGAGAAGGAAGAGATCAGGAAGACGACCAGCGCGCGCGGATCGATCGGCGCGACGACGCCGCGCTCGATCAGGGATTGAAAGCGCTCCTCGAGCATATCGAGCGCGAGCTTCTGGAGATCATCCTCGAGATCGATGGTGTCGATATCTTCTTCGAGAAGGCGAAAGAGGGTGAGCTTGACGAACTCGGGCTCCTCGGAGACGAAGTCGTGCATGGAGGTCACGATCTCGCACACGGTGCGCCGCACATCGCCAGCATCCGAGACCTCGTCGAACTGCGCGATGATCGGCATGAGCCTGGCGACAAACGCCTCGTGCCCCTGTTGGTACACCAGCGCGAAGAGGTTTGACTTGTCATCGAAGTGGTACTTCAGCGTGGCGATGTCGATATCGGCTGCGGCGGCGATTTGTCTGAGCGAGGTCGCCTCGTAGCCACCCGCGGCGAACATCGAGGTGGCGACCTCGAGCACGCGCTTTCGCGTGGCGATGCCATCGGAGCGACGCTTTCTCTTTTTGTTTGCCATGAAGGGGGACTCTGGGTCTGAGGAAAGAGAGGAACGTTTCAGGAGGTCGCCGCGCGCGAGAGGCGATCGAGGATCGCGCGCCACTCGCTGGTTGTGGGAGGCGTCAGGATAAAGATCCTGGCGCGCGCCTCGCGCTCGAAGCGGTGCAGGACACCATAGATCCCGTTGGCGTAGGCTTGTGGCGAGGCGGGCAGCGATACGATCGCCGCGTCGCTATCCTCTCGCGAGGCGTCGCCACAAAGCAAGACGCCATCCTGCGCGGTGAGCTCCCCCCAGGGGATCTGCTCGACGAGGAAGACAGGGCAAGTCGGCGAGTAGTGTTTTCTGGCGAGGCCAGGAGAAGGCGCTGCTCGATCTTCGATGATGGCGTCCGGGCGCAGCTGGTCGACGCTCCCGGCGCCGAGCACCTCCTCGAGCTGCTCGTGTGAGATCATGCCATGGCGGAGGATCTTTGGCCTCTCTTCGAGCAATGAGAGGACGGTCGACTCGATGCCAACTCGAGTGGGGCCGCCATCGATAACCCAGGGGACGCGATCACCGAGCGAGGCGATCACGTGCTCGGCGTGTGTCGGCGAGACGTGGGTGTAGCGGTTCGCGGACGGCGCGCAGATGGGGACGTTCGCGGCGAGGATCAGCGCCTGGGCGATCGGGTGCGCGGGGAAGCGAAGGCCGACGCTGTCGAGGCCCGCGGTGACCTCGTCAGGGATCGTCGACGCGCGAGGGACGACGAACGTGATCGGCCCGGGCCAGAAGTGCCTGGCGAGCGTGTCGGCGATCTCGGGCCAGTGTGATGAGAGGGATCGCGCCTGCTCGAGCGAGGCGACGTGCACGATCAGGGGGTTGTTCGAGGGGCGCCCCTTGGCGGCAAAGATCGAGCGCACGGCATCTGGCGAGAGCGCGCAGGCGCCCAGACCGTAGACGGTCTCGGTGGGGAACGCGACGAGCTCACCGGCGCGCAGCGCGGCGGCGGCGGGTGCGAGATCTGGCGCGCTGATCTGGTGCGGATCGATGGTGATGATAGCCATGATATGAAGGGACTTGCGTCGAGGAAGAGTATGGGCTAGCTTGTCGCGCCCGTCAGCATGGCGGGAGCATAAACGAGAAGTACGCACGAGGCCAACAGTGGTCTCGCATGCAGGTACCATAAAACAGGCTTCCTTATTTCCGGGAAGCTGTAAGGAGAGAAGAGATGAAGCCAGATATCCACCCGCAGTACCACCCCGTCGTGTTTGTTGATGGCGAGCACGAGATTGTCACCTACTCGACGATGACGTCGAAGAAGACGCGCGAGATCAACGGCGTCGAGCACTACGTCGTGCCACTCGACATCAGCGCCTACTCGCACCCCTTCTTCACGGGTAAAGAGAAGATGGTCGACACCGAGGGTCGCGTCGATCGCTTCCTCAAGCGCTACAACATGCAATGAAGCTTGCGGCGTGAGCGTCCTGTGGCGCTCGCGTAAAGCCAAGCAGCGGTTCTTTTTTCGAGAGAGCGCACCCTTTATGAAGAATTTAGGGGTGCGCTCTCTTTGTTTTTTCAATCGATACAAAAAGGGGGCCGCGTCAAGTTGACGCAGCGATCTCGATGCAGTAGCTTGGCGGCCAGAGGTCGGGAGGTCCGGCCCCGAGCGTGTATCATTAGGTACGCGCTGCGCAAGCATTCTACCCGTCATGCGCAAGGTCAGCGCCCGTCGTGGCAACGCTTCGCCCCGTGATTTTAAAAGATCACGAGGAGGCAGCAGCCCCCCGGCGGTCGGGACATCGCATGACCCATTGCATCTTAAAGAGGAGTGACCGAGGGGAACCTCGTCGTCGCAAGGATCGCCCCGAAGGCAAGGGGGAGAGATTGTCGCAGCCGCGAGCGTTTGGGCTTGAGCGGCGCCACCCTCCTCCCGCTGAGCGAGACCGTTACGCTCACGTCGATGCCTGACAGCGCGCATATCCTCCTCGAAGCGCTCCTCCCATCAAAAGGGGGGCGCGCTCGACAGGCACGATGACCTGCAGGCTCTCGGGCATTTCTCGATTACCTCAAGCGAGGATCGACACCCGATGACATTTTATGAAGCTGCCATCGAAGTTCTGCGCCGTTCAGGGCGCCCGCTCCATTACAAGAAAATCACAGAGTTCGCGATCCGCGACAATCTGCTCTCGCACATCGGCAAGACGCCTGACGTGACGATGAGCGCGCGCCTCAACCGCGAGGTCAAGCGCGAGGATCTCTCCTGGCTCGTCAAAATGCGCCCCGGCGTCTTCACCCTGCGCGAGGACATCGCCGACCGCCTCAATGAAGAGGCTAAAGAGCGCGACGCCGAAGCGGCAAAACAACGCGAAGCAGAAGCCGAGAAGAAGAGCGCCAAACAGCGCGAGTACCCCGAAGACCCCGAGCTCTTCGACGACAACTCGCGCGACACGAGCAACAACGACAAGGGCGACGACAGCGACGATGACGAGGACGATGACGAGGATCGCGGCGGACGCCGTGGTCGCGGTCGTCGTGGTCGTGGTCGCCGCCGTGGTCGTGGCCGCCGTGGTCGCAATGGCCGCAGCGATCGCGACGAAGACGACAACAGCAACGAGGATCAGGACAGCGACGATAGCAGCAACGAGAGCAATGACTCGGACGACTCGAGCAGCTCCAACGGTCGCGGCCGTCGCAACGGTCGCCGCTCCTCTCGCCGCCGCGATGACTCGGACAACTCCTCTTCTGACGACGACAACAACAACGAGCGTCGCTCGGCACGCTCGAGCCGTGGTCGCAGCAACGGTCGTGACAATGGCCGTGATAACGGTCGTGACAACAGTCGCGACAATGGCCGAGATAGCGGTCGCGGCAACCGCAGCAATGGTCGCGACAGGAGCAACGGCGCCGATCGCAACACGGACGTCGACCTGAGCGATGTCGATCAGAAGCACCTCGAGCGCGGACCTGTCCGCCTCGACGGGATCGCGGAGGCATCCTACAAGGTCCTCAAGGACCTCGGCCCCTCCCCTACCCAGATCAAGAAGCTCGCTGACGAGATCTTTGACCGCAAGCTCGTGCGCTTCCACACGCATGACGCCTCGATGACCGTCCAGGCGGCCATGGTCAACGACAACCAACTGCGCGAGCGCCGTGGGCATCGCCCACTCTTCGTGCGCTACACCGGCTCGCGCTGGGGCCTCTCGGAGTGGGGATTGACCGGAGACGCGCTCGCCAAAGAGCAGCAGATCTTGAGCCTGTCGGAAGAGTGCCGCCGCGAAGCATTGCGCCACCTCGGTCGCGCGCTGCTCGACGTCAAACCAGAAGCGCTCGAGCAGGTCACGTTGACGATGCTCGAGGGGCGCGGCTACCGCAACATCAAGGTCTCCAAACGCAGCTCCAACGGGGATGTGTTCTTCTCGGCTGACTGGCGCCAGGGCCTGAGCGATGTGCGCGTGTGCATCCAGCTCGTCGGCGAGTCCAATGAGGAGCTCTCTCGCGAGACCGTCACCGAGCTTCGCGGCACGCTGCATCACTACGCCGCGAGCGAAGGCGTCATCATTCACTTTGGCGAGATCAGCAAGCAAGCCATCGAAGAAAGCCGCGAGGAGAAGCTCGCGCCGATGACGCTCATCGACCGCCGCACGTTCGTCGAGCTTCTGGTCGAGCAAGGAATCGGCGTGCGCCGCTTCCACACCCCGATCCTCATGGTCGACACCGGCTTCATCGACGAGCTGACGACGACCTGAACCAGCGCTTCATCCGCGTTGTTCGAACACGGATGAGATGACTTGGACAACGAGGCCAGGATGCATAGATTGCATCCTGGCCTCGTTGCCTTCTTGCCCCCTGTTCTCGATCCGAAAGGAGAGCGGCCATGATCGAAGTGATCCGCCCAGGAAAGATCCCCTACGCTCACGGACTCGCCATGCAGTTGATGCTGCGCGAGCGCCTCTACCAGCGCGCGGAAGAAGATCCGCTCAAGGGATACCTGCTCGCGCTCGAGCACCCGCGCACGGTCACGCTCGGTCGCCGCGGCGAGCTCGAGCACCTGATGAGCCCTGCTCTGCTCGCGCAACAAGGGGTCGAGGTCTTTCGCATCGATCGCGGCGGCGAGGCGACCTACCACGAGCCAGGTCAGCTGGTGGTTTATCCGATCCTGCACCTGAAATCACTCGAGCTCGGCGTGGTGGATCTTATCCGCAACATGGCAGGCCAGCTCGCTGACGCCATCGCGCCGTTCGGGTTGGTGGCGAGCTACGACTGTGATCATCCAGGCTTGTGGACCGAAGGTGGGCTGATGCGACGCAAGGTCGCCTCGGTCGGGATGCGCGTCTCCAAGGGGGTGACCACGCATGGCGTGGCCATTAACCTGATCAACGAGATGACGGGGTTTGGCTGGATCGTGCCTTGCGGGATGCCGCAGGCGCCGATGACTCGCCTGCTCGATCATGTCGAAGGGGTGGAAGATCCTCGCGCGGAGGTCTTCGACGTGGTCGAGAAGACGTTCCTCGAGAAGATGGAGCGCTACCTCGGCGAGGCGTTTGTCGAGGGCGAGGTGCCCGAGGTGAGCGAGGAAGCGATCGAGGCGGCGCGCAGCGAGAGTCAGCTCGAGTTGTCGACGCTGACTTGAAGGCTCACCTGGAGGTATCGGGGGTATCCACGATGTTCGCCTCGATGTACTTGATCTCGTGCTTTTCCTTGAGCTTTTTCAGGAGACCACTCATGGCTTCGCGAAGTTTCTGTGTATAGAGCATCTCGCGGAGTTTGTCCTCGACCTCTTCGAAGGGTTGAACGCTAGCCTCCTGGTGTTCGAAGACCTTGATCACGTGCCATCCGAACTGCGTGCGCACGGGCTGGGAAACCATCCCAGGCTTTAGCGCGAAGGCGGCCTCCGCGAAGGGCTTGACCATACGCTCGCGCGGAAACAACCCGAGATCTCCGCCGTTGGAAGCCGAGGGACCTTCAGAGTAAGTTCTGGCAAGTTCGGCGAAGTTCGCGTCTTTTGCGCGCGCTTTCGTCGCGATCCAGAGCGCTTTCTTCTCGACCTCTGCGACCCTCTCGGCGCTCGCGTCCTTGTTGACCTTGAGGAGGATATGGCTCGCGCGAACCTGAGCCTCGAGCGTGAACTTGTCGGGGTTCTTCTTGTAGTGCGCCTTTACCTCTTTGGCCGTCACCTTCACACCGTAGTGCTGCTCCAAGAGCTTCTTGTGTGTGGCCTGTGTTCGCAGATCCTCGCGCAACTGGGCGTCATCGACACCGAGCCGCTGCTTGAAGAGTTCGAACTGCTCCTTGCTGGGGAAGCGCGCTTCGAGTTCTCGAAACTCCTCGTCGAGTTCATCCTCGGAGATCGTGAGTTTCTTCTCTGCGACGACCATGTTCAGGAGATGTTCGTCGACGAGGCGGTGAAGGATCTGCTTCTTGTAGAACTCGTGTTGGGATTCGGGGACGTGACCTTGCGTGACCTTGACCATGCGCGCGACCTCGAGGTTGTAGCGCGCGGCGGGGATCTCGACGCCATCGATGGTGGCGACGGGGCCTGTCGCCTCGAAGGGGAGCGAGGGTTTCGCGCTGGCCGTGTAGCCGGGCATATCCTCGCTATCCTGTAAAAGCATCGTGGGGAGGGAGCCAAACAGACCGAGCCCTCCGATGAAAGTCACAGTGAGAAAGAGAAGTTCACGTGTTCGCATCGGAGGGCTCGGTGTGACTGTTTGGATTTCAGGGAAGAATCACTCGACAGGGAGGCGAGTGATTTTGGCGCCGAGGGCTTGAAGCTTCTCCTCGATGCGCTCGTATCCACGGTCGATCTGGCGGATGTTGTAGATCGTGCTCTCGCCCTTTGCGGCCAGGGCTGCGATGAGCAGCGCCATACCGGCGCGAACATCGGGGGACTCGAGCGTGCCGCCAAAGAGGCTGCTCGAGCCGACGACGACGACGCGGTGCGGGTCACAGAAGACGATCTGCGCGCCCATGGCGATGAGCGAATCGACGAAGAACATCCTACCTTCGAACATTTTTTCGAAGAAGAGGACGGTGCCGCGCGATTGCGTGGCGACGGTGATGGCGATCGACATCAAGTCAGTGGGGAACGCGGGCCATGGAGCGTCATCGATCTTGGGGATGGCGTTGTTCCAGTCGCGCTTGATGACGAGCTCCTGATTGCCAGGGACAAAGAGGTCCTTGCCCTTGAAGGAGGTCTTGACGCCGAGGCGCTCGAAGACAAGCCGGATCATGCGCAGGTCATCGGGGACGACATCCTTGATGGTGAGCTCGGAGCCGGTGACGGCGGCGAGTCCGGCGAAGCTGCCGATCTCGAGGTAGTCAGGGCCGATGGTGTGCTCGCAGCCCCAGAGGCTCTTGGCGCCCTCGATCTTGAGGATGTTGGTGCCGATGCCTTCGATGCGCGCGCCCATGTTGACGAGCATGCGGCAGAGGCCCTGGACGTGAGGTTCGCAAGCGGCGTTGCGAATCACCGTGGTGCCCTTGCTGGCGGCGGCGGCCATGATGGCGTTCTCGGTGGCCGTGACGCTGGCCTCGTCCATGAAGATCTCGGTGCCAACCAGGCCATCGGTATCGAAGTTGAAGTGGTTGGCCTCGGTCGTGATCTTGGCGCCGAGCGCGCCGAGCGCGAGGAAGTGAGAGTCGAGGCGGCGGCGGCCGATGACGTCACCACCAGGAGGGGGAAGTTCGCAGCCACCCATGCGCCCGAGCATTGGCCCGGCAAAGAGGATCGAGGCGCGCACCTTGCGGCAGAGATCGGCGTTGAGGTTGCGGCGATCGATGTTCTTGTTATGGATCTTGACCGTGTTGTCGGCGACCCACTCGAAGGTCCCGCCAAGGTCAGCGATCACCTCGAGCATGACCTCGACGTCGCGGATGCGGGGGACATTCTTGAGGGTGACGACCTCGTCGGTCAGCAGTGTCGCGGCGAGCACGGGGAGCGCTTCGTTCTTGCTCCCGCTCGGTCGCACCGATCCGGCGAGCTTGTGGCCGCCTTCGATGACGAACTTCTCCATGTTGTGGTCCTCGATGTGGAGTGATCTTAAGGCACACGCCTGTCCCCTGATCGCGACTGCATCCTGCCACGCGATCTCTGCAAGCAAGAGAGGGGGATTGTGTGCGGGTTCTTTGTATTCGATGTAGGCTGTGCACGGCAGTCAGCCTACATCTAACACGAGGGTTCCATGGTGAACAACCTCCGATCACGCCATGAAACTGTGAGGTTTGTGACAACTGTGCTACACCAGCCAGAAAGACTGGCGCGTCGCCGAAGTCAGAGAGCCCCGGTATGCAATCGATCGTTCGACCCAAGCTTTTTCGAGACCCGATCCACGACATCATCTCGTTCAACGCCCGAGATGACGTCGAGCGGGTGGTGCTCGAGCTGATCAAGGCGCCCACATTCCAGCGCTTGCGCCGTGTGCGCCAGCTGGGGTTTGCCAACCTCGTCTATCATGGCGCCGAGCACAGCCGCTTCTCTCATAGCCTGGGAGTCGTGCACGTGGCCAGGCGCATGTTCGAGGGGTTGCATCGCCAGGGGCACTTCGACGCGACGCACGATCGCCTCGAGGTGATGTGCGCGGCGCTCCTGCACGATATCGGGCATGGCCCCTTTAGCCACGCCATCGAGCGCGTCACGGGCATCCACCACGAGTATTACACCGCGCACCTGATCGAGGACACCTCGAGCGACATCAACAAGATCCTGACCGCCGCAGATCCTTCGCTCCCCGCGCGCCTGGCAGCCTACTTCGACATCGGCACCAAACTCCCGCCCGAGCGCCTCGTGTTAAAGGACATCGTCTCGAGCCAGCTCGACGCGGATCGCCAGGACTACATCCTGCGCGATGGCCTGATGACGGGCGTGAGGATCGGCGTCTATGACTTCGAGCGCATCCAGACGATGTTCGAGGTCTACACCTCGGAGGGTGGCGCCACGCGCCTGGCGGTCAGCTATCGAGCAAGAGAGGCGGTCGAAGACTACCTCATCGCGCGCTTTCATATGTTCAAGCAGGTGTACCTGCACAAGGCGGTTCGCGCGGCAGAGAAGATGCTCGAGGCGGTGTTTGCCAGGGCGAGCGAGCTTCATCAGCAAGGGATCGAGGTCGTGCCGAACGCGAGCGATGGCGTGCTCGCGCTGCTCGAGCACAAGCCGATGGGGGTGGAGGAGTTCATCTCGCTCGATGACACCGACATCTGGGTGATGCTCAAGCAATGGCAGCATCACGCCGACGAGGTGTTATCGAGGCTTGCGCACGGGCTGCTCATGCGCGATTTATACAAGACTGTCGACCTGGACCACGATGATCCGGTCATCATCGCGCGCACGATAGACCGCGCGATGGAGCTGGCCAAGGAGATGGGCTACGACCCGCGCTACGCCGTCCTCACCGACCGCGCGCAGGACACCCCTTACCGGCCATACAACCCGCGAGATGGCAAGCGCGCCACGGGCTCACATATCCCGATCATCGGCCGGGATGGCCGCGCGCAGCCGATCGAGCACCGCAGTGATTTGATTCACCTGCTCGGCAATGACTCCTACAAGGTCTGGCGCGTGTGCATGCCCCAGGACTTGCGCGAGGCGATGCGAGCGCGTGACTGGATTGGATAAAGAGTTCAAGCATTTCAATGAATTCCATAGAATGGAGCTAGAGACATCGTGACGCGATCTTCACTGACAAAACTTCCCGCAGCGCTGCTCGCTGCGCTCGCTCTCTCACTGTTGCCCGCGCCCCTGTTCGCACAGGACGCCGAAGAAGACGCGGAAAAGGACGTCGCCGAAGAGGCCGAGGTCGACGGCGAGGATGAGGACGATGACGAGGACGAGGGTCCGTGGTCGGATGCGCTCTCGGCGGATCACCCAGGCTTTGCCGACTCCTCCTCGACGATGAACGAGCGCGCCTTCCAGGGCGAGTTTGGCCTGGACTTCGCCAACTCCTCTGCGGCGTTTGCCACATCCTTTAGCGCCCTGTTCCGCTACGGCATCAACGACCGCGCCGAAGCAAGGCTCGAGCTTCCTGGCCTGAGCCGCGCGTTTGCTCGCGGGGATAACGACGGCGAGACATCACTCGACACCATCGAAGCTGGCGTGAAGCTGCGCGTTCCCGTCAACGACAACTTCCAGTTCGCCTTCCTCCCCCACCTGGTCTTTGCCTCCGGCGCATCCAACTCGCCGTACTCTGGCTTTGGTCCCGGCATGGGCTTTATCGCGGACCTCTCGCTGCCCGCAAACATCGGCATCAACGCCATGGTCGTGCCGCGCTTTGTCGGCTTTAAATCCGACACGCCTCGCCTCGGGAGCCTCCCGACCGACACCGACGGCAGCCGAGACTACCGCTTCGAGGTCGACGCAGCGCTCGGACTTAACCTGCAAGCCAAGGACAACCTCGGCTTCTTCCTCGAAGGTTGGATCACGCGCGATGGCTTGCGCAACGTGACGCCCGCTGCAAACGGCGGCGTCGTGTTCCATATCACGCCAGACGTGCTGCTCGACGCCTACGTCGGCGTGACCTTCCCCGAAGACGAAGGCGCAAATCCTTACGGCGGCCTCGGGTTCGTCTACCGCTACCAGTGATTTTGGTTTTCTAGAGACCGTCGGTGGTCTGGCAAAAAGAAGCCGCCGAACATTTATGCTGAATGGAATCAGTCGATCTGAAACCTCTCAGCATAAATGTTCGGCGGCTTCTTTTTGCGCGGAGCCCTGGAGTTGGCGGTGAGTTTTGCGCAGGGAGAGTTCCTTCAAGCGGCGCGTTGGGCGTCGAGTTGGCGGTCGAGCGCGCGGTATTGGATCGCCTCGGCGAGGTGCCTGGGGAGGATGTCTTTGGCGTTCTCGAGGTCGGCGATGGTGCGGGCGACCTTGAGGATGCGATCGTAAGCTCTGGCGCTCATGCCAACGCTGTCGACGACGCGCTCGAGGAGCTTGTGCCCCTTTTCGCAGACGACGCAGTGCTCGCGCATTTGGGCGCTGCGCATCTGCGCGTTGCAGTGGGTTTGGCTCGCGCCGAGGCGCTCGCGCTGGATCGCTCTGGCGCGCATGACGCGGCGTCGGATGGTGCTCGATCGCTCTCCCCGGCGCTTTGATCGCAGGCGCTCGTAGGAGACGGCAGGAACCTCGATGTGCAAGTCGATCCTGTCCATCAGAGGACCTGAGATGCGTGAGCGGTAAGCGCGCACATGTTCGAGCGAGCAGGTGCAGCGGCGCACGTGGTTCATGCCCGCGCTCGCGCCAAAATAACCGCACTTGCACGGGTTCATCGCCGCGACGAGCATCACATCCGCAGGATACGTCAAGGTCTGCAAGCTGCGCGAGATGGTCACGCTGCCATCCTCGAGCGGTTGGCGCATGACCTCGAGGACGTTCTTTCGGAACTCGGGCAGCTCGTCCAGAAACAGGACGCCGTTATGCGCCAGGCTGATCTCACCGGGCCTCGGCATCCCGGAGCCTCCGCCTGCGATGCCGACATCACTGATGGTGTGGTGAGGATGGCGGAAGGGACGCTCGGAGAGTAACCCTCGCGAGGAGGGGAGCTGACCTGTGACCGAATAGATCTTTGTCGTCTCGAGCGCCTCTTCAAAGCTCATCGGCGGGAGGATCGTGGGGAGTCGCTTGGCGAGCATCGACTTTCCTGATCCGGGAGGCCCGACCATCAGGACGTTATGCCCACCTGCGGCGGCGACCTCGAGCGCGCGCTTGGCGCTCTGCTGGCCAGCGACGTCCGCGAAGTCGAGGTGCTCGAAGATGGGTTTGGCGAGATCCTCGCGCGGTGAGTGAACGCGCTCGATGGGGCGTTCTCCGCGAAGGATCTGCACCAGGTCAGTGAGCGTGGTGACTGACAGGACCTCGAGCTCTTCGACGAGCGCGGCCTCATGAGCATTGGCGGCGGGCACGATGATACCTCGCAGCCCGGCGTCGCGCGCGGCGACGGCGAGTGATAGGACGCCGCGCACGGGTCGCACGTCGCCATCGAGGCCGAGCTCTCCTGCGATCATCCACCGCTCCAGATCGAGCGCCTCGCTGCGAAGCTGACACGAGGCGACCAGGACGCCGACGGCGATGGCCAGATCGAAGGTGGTGCCATCCTTGCGCAAGTCGGCGGGCGCGAGGTTGACCGTGATCCTGTCAGTGGGGGTGACAAAGCCCGCGTTGGCGAGCGCTGCGGGGATGCGAAGGCGGCTCTCGCGGATGGCGCCATCGGGCAGCCCCACGAGGTGAAAGACCTGGATGCCGATGGTCACGTCGACCTCGACTCGAATCAGCTCGGCGTCAATCCCGAGGATCGCGCCGCTATTTATTTTGGCGAGCATCGTGCTTACCTCCCGTTTGGTTCAAAAACTTGAAAAAGCCAGGGCGTTTAAAGCCAGGGCCTATCTGGTTTTCGTCAGGGAGCAGCGCGATGTTGCGTCGAGAACAAACACCGCGCCAGGATCTTACTCGAAGACGGCGGCGAGCTTCTCGTCCTCGGAGGATTCGTCCTCCTCGAGCCCTGTGGCGTGGAAGCGCTGGAGCAGGACGATCATCACCATGCCAGGGATGGCAGTGATGGCGGTCAGCCCGAAGAAGAGCTCCCAGCCAAGCCAAACGGCGGCCACGCCCGCGCCGCCAGAGAGGACCATGCGCAGCCCGGAAGAGATCGCGGTGAGCAAGGCGTACTGCGTCGCCGTGTAGCGATCGCGGCACAGGCCGCTCAGGTAGGCGACGAATGCCGCCGTGCCGATCCCACCGCACAGGTTCTCGATCCCGATGGTCGCCACCAACATCGTGAGGTTGTGACCAGCGCGCGCCTGGAGGACGAAGACGAGGTTGGAGAACATCTGCATGAAGCCAGCGATCCACAACGCGCGCATCACGCCGACATGCTTGACGAGCCAACCTCCAAGGAACACGCCAAAGATCGAAGCGACAAGGCCATGGGTCTTTGACACCGCCGCGATCTCGAGCTTGGTGAAGCCAAGCTCGACGAGCAAGGGGTTGAGCATCGTCCCAGCGAGCGCGTCACCGAGTTTGTAGAGCATGATAAACGTGAGGAAGGCCACGACCCCGCGGCGACGCTTCAGATCCGAGAGCGGCCCCCAGACAGCATCCTTGAGGTGCTCTTTGAGGTTTGAAGGGAGGGCGTCCTGAGCCGAGCGGTTCTTTTTGGCAGGCTCTCTGGCCACAAATGTGGCGAGCATCCCGACGATCCCGAACAACGCCATAAGGATGTAAACGAGCGACCAGTTGTTCGTGAACGTGGCCATCGAGAGCGCGCCAGCGCCCGCGACGAGCATCCCGATCCTGTAACCGAACACGGCCACCGCCGCGCCCGCGCCCTGCTCGTCCGCCTCGAGTGATTCGACGCGGAAGGCGTCGATGACGATATCCTGACTCGCCGATGCGATCGAGACGAGCACCGCGCACGCCCCGCATACCAGCAAGCTCGCGGAAGGGTCCGCCAGCGCCAGGCAAAAAATCGCCGCCGCCAGCGCGAGCTGTGTCGCCAACATCCATCCTCGCCGCTGCCCCAACGCCCTGGTGAACATCGGCAACGGCGCGCGATCGATCAACGGCGCCCACAAGAACTTGATGGTGTAAGGCATCGAGGTCAGCGCGAAGACGCCGACGGTGGCGATGGAGACGCCAACCTCGAGCAACCAGAACGAGAGCGTGCTGTAGACGAGCAACCTCGGCAGGCCGCTCGAGAACCCCAACGCGAGCAAGGTCATCATGCGTCGGTTGGCGTAAACCTCCCACCCCTGGGACAACATCTCTCGAAAACGTCCGCTCATTTACTCGTGGCTCCCTTCCCTGGAACGATGACAAAACCGAGAAGCTTCCTTGCCTCGCGATCCATTTCATGATCCTATCGAAACTCCCGACAGATGCATAAAAAAGAAGCACCGCGATTGTTTCCTCGGACTTTTGTGCGGCGCACAAAAACCACCCAAGTCGCTGTTTCCCAGCAAGACACGACTTCGCGATGGTGCTTATTCCAAGCGCATCAAACACAACCCATGCGCACGCATTTATTTTAACTTTCGCGTCTCGCGCGGGCCTCGCGCCCCCCGCGGCCCTCGCTGTCGCTCGTCCGCGGCCCCCCTGAATCTCACACTTCGTGTTCGGGAGGGGGGCAGACTTGGCGCCGGGTGCTCGGGATATGGTTCGCTTTGGGAGCCTTCGATTGGGCAGTGAGTTTTGAGAGCGCTCCCCTCCAGGAACCACCAACCTCGAAACGGAGCGCGAGTTTGCCCCCTATGCAAACGAAGTGCAGCATGGGGGGCAGCACACGCGCCGTCTCACCCTCGCTATCGCGCGTCGCTTGAAGAAAATGCGGTGCTACAAGATGGCAGGCGCCGTTTGCGGGGGGCGACCGAGCGCGAAGCGTGAGGAG
>JAYZVO010000100.1:0-2410 GCA_036155555.1 Myxococcota bacterium | reverse complement strand
GAGGTCACGCTCTCGCCGCTCTCTCTACCGCTCTTTGGGGCGGGACGTGATGTAAGGGGATCACCTCCCATGCGCCGCTCGAGACCTCGCGCGAGGCGCAAATCTTCGACCGCTCACGGCACCCTGCTCACCGTGCTCGATGCGTTGGCGATCCCTGTGATTTCATTCAGGCGCTTGGCTGCCGACTCCGACACGTTTCCAGGTTCGAGGATGATGTAGGTCGCGATGTTGTGGATCTCGGCCACCTCTCCTCCCCGATCTTCACCGAGGAGCGCTGTCCGATAGTCTTCGAAGCTGCGCTGCACGATCGATGCGTGCTTGGTTCCTGCATCGCGGATCGCCGCGCTCACGCCCGAGGACTCGCTCGGCAAGCTCACGCCATCCGCGCTCACGCCCGAGCCGTTGCGCTCGTGCGAGTCATGAGCCTCGTCTGTCAGGCGAGCACTCCCCATGCCTCCCTGCAAATCAGGGCGACCATCTGTGTGTGTGATGCGTGATTTCACCGGGAGCGTCGTGTCCAGGTGGTAGAGGTCGATCGGGTAAGACTCCGAGTCAAACACATCTTCGGTGATGGTTTGAGGGTAGTTGTCGACCTCGGAGCAGGCGCTCTCCGCCTTGCTTTGGTAGGAGGGGACTCCGTCACACTGACGCGTCGATTGCCCCGCGCTGTTGGTGGGTTGCGCGGCGCACTCTTCCGCCTCCTCCCGGTAGTCCTCCTGCGCGTCTTTGCAGTTTGCCTGCGCGCTCCTCCACGCGGGGTTCTCGACCTGGCGCTCGCCAGATTTGTACTGGAAGGAGCCTGTCGTCGAGCCCGTGCTCCTGCTGTGGGACGGGCTCCCGGTCGAGATCGAGAGGGTCGCGTTGCCACGGCCACTGGCACTCATCGACATCGCGCCGCTGTAACTCGAGCCCTTGATGATCTGCGCGAGTTTGTCGCTGTGCGGCCCCGAGACCGATCCGAGAGTTACCGTGTAGTGATAATCCGAGAGGATGCGCTCCTTTGCCTCTTTTGCTTGCCCCATCAGCTCCTGGCTTTGTGGCGCGTCCCCTTTCTCGGTCGCCAAACCACTCGCCTTCGCATAGTAGAGCATCGCCGCGCCTGGGTGGTCTCCTTCGACCTCCTCGGCCTGTGCCACGAGCGTGTCGATCCAGAGCTGCTTGACGTTCTTGTGGATCTTGTCAAAGCGCTGCTTGTTCTCCGTCGGGCCTGGGATTTTCTCGACGTAGCCCACGAGGATCATGTCGAGCTCGCTGAAGCGACCCTCCTCGATCTGCTTTTGCGTCAGGTTGTAGATGCGCTCGACTGCCTCTAGGATGAAGTCGCGCTCGTTGCCGATGCGCTCCCTGTCCATGTAAGCCTCGTATCTGTTGATGGGGGGCATCTTGTTGACGTTGCGGTACGACTCGCGACACTCCTTCCCACGGCAAGGGTACGTCCCGCAGTCCTCTTCGCCGCAAGGATGCGTCAAGGCATATAACCTCACGACGCTCGCCAGGCTCGCTTCGAGGTCCCCTTTCTTGATGTTCTGGTCGGTCGCCTCTTTCTCTTTCTCGATGTTGTTCTGGTAATTCTCGACCGAAGTTTCGTATTGCGACTCGAGATTCTCGATCTGCTCCTCGAGCGCCTTGTACTCTACATCGAGTTTGGGTGACATCAACTTGGCGACAGGCACAGTGAACCTGTAGCACCCGGTGTTGGCGACGGCGCCAAGGAGCGCGCAGGCGATGAGGATTATCTTGACCTTGTTCATCGGGTCACCTCCGCGACTTCGTCGTTGGATGGGAAGAAGATCGGATCGAGGATGGCGTGGACGGCGCGTGCGCGGTTGAGCGAGCGCCCGGTGTGATCCTCGGTGAGCGCGAGCGCCTGGGCGAGGCGCTTGTTTTGAGCGCGCACCTCGCCGCGCTCTACTGCCGAGAGCGCCTCTTGGCGTCCCATGAGGATCGCGAGGTCATCGAGCCCCTGTCCACCTCCCATGGCGAAGGCAAAGCGCGCGTCTTCTTCGTAGTGATTGATGTAGTGATCGATGAGCACCAGGCTCTCGAGCTCATCCTTCTTCTTGCGCAGCTTGCTCTCACGCAGGTTCGCCTGGGTCGTGCCCACAAATGACGTGCTCGTGATACTCAATCCTGCAACGACCGCGATTCCCACGCCTGGAGATTTCTCCTCCTCTTGAGCGCTCGCCTCCACGGTCAACATCAACAAACAAACAAGCGCCGCAACAACCGCGCGCCCATAGAACGGAATACGGGGATTCATCCACACACCTCCTCGATCAAGTGTTCCAGGAGGCAAATAGCAAGGGGTGTGCCACAAAAGGCGCAGAGAAAGCGCCGGAGCCGGGGGGGGGGGGGGGGGGGGGGGGCGGGCCGGCGCCGCCCCGACCGGGGGGGAGGGGCCGGGGGGGCC
>JAYZVO010000099.1:0-56760 GCA_036155555.1 Myxococcota bacterium | reverse complement strand
TCACTCGGGCCGCCCCTTCCTTTTGGTTTTCGAGCGTTGGTTTTCGAGCGTTGCTTATGCGCTCGTTCGCGTTGATTTATGCCTGCGGCGTGGACGTTGGCAGGCTCGCGCCTGCGGTGTCGTCGACCACGGCGGTGAGGGGAGCGTCCTCGGGCTCGAGCGCGGCCTCGAGCACCTGGCTCATGTCACTCGCCAGGATGATCTCGAGCTCATCGAGCGCGCTCTGGGGCACATCATCGAGGTCCTTGGCGTTGCGCTCGGGGAGGATGATGCGCTTGATGCCAGCGCGGTGTGCCGCGAGCAACTTCGCCTTGATCCCGCCCACGGGGAGGACGCGTCCGCGCAAGGAGCACTCGCCAGTCATCGCCGTGTCGTGCCGCACGCGGCGGTTGGTCAGCAGCGAGGTGAGCGCCGTAAAGATGGTCACGCCCGCTGATGGCCCATCCTTTGGCACGGCGCCTGCGGGGATGTGCAAGTGGAGGTCATGCTCCTCGAGGAAGTTCGGGTCGATGCCAAGCTCCTGCGCGTTGGTGCGCACGTAGGCGAGCGCGGCGCGTGCAGACTCTTTCATCACATCGCCGAGTTGTCCTGTGGTCTCGAGGCGACCTTTCCCGGGCATCTGGGTCGTCTCGATAAAGAGGATGTCTCCTCCGACGGGGGTCCACGCCAACCCTGTGGCGACGCCAGGGATGCTGGCGCGCGCTGCGATCTCGTTGAAGAAGCGTTGCTTGCCGAGGTATTCGGCCAGCTCCTCGGTGGAGACCTCGAGCGCGAGTTCGTCCTCCTTGCTCCTGGCAAGCTTGAGGGTGAGCGCGCGCATCAGTTTCGTGATCTCGCGGTTGAGCTGCCGCACACCTGCCTCGCGGGTGTAATCGAGCACCATCGTGCGCAGCGCGTCATCAGTGATGGTGAAGCGCTCGGGCGTCAGGCCATGATCTTCGAGGCGCTTGGGGATCAGGTGATCTCTTGCGATGGCGACCTTTTCTTCGGGCGTGTAGCCGGAGACGTGGATGATCTCGAGGCGGTCACGAAGAGGCGCGCTCAGGTTCGAGAGCTCGTTCGCCGTGCAGATGAAGATCACGTTCGAGAGGTCAAAGGGCATCTCCATGTAGTGGTCGGTGAAGGTCGAGTTCTGCTCGGGGTCGAGGACTTCGAGCAGGGCGGATTCAGGCGAACCCATCCAGCTTTGCCCGAGCTTGTCGATCTCATCGAGGACCATCACCGGGTTGTTCACGCCCGCCTTCTTCATGGCGTTGATAAAGCGACCGGGGAGGGCGCCGACGTAGGTGCGGCGGTGTCCGCGGACCTCGGCTTCATCGCGCACGCCGCCGAGCGAGAGGCGCACGAGCGGGCGGTCGATGGCGTCAGCCACGGACTGCGCGAGGCTCGTTTTGCCAACGCCGGGAGGTCCCGCGAGGCAGAGGATCGTCCCCTGGATGTTACCAGAGACCTTGAGGACGGCCATGTGCTCGAGGATGCGCTTTTTGACGTCTTCGAGGCCATGGTGATCGGCGTCGAGGGTCTCGGCGATCTTGTCGAGGTCGTAGGTGCCCTCGGCGCTCGTGTTCCAGGGGAGATCGAGTATCCACTCGAGGTAGTTGCGGATCACGCCGTACTCGGCCTGGGCGGGGTTCATCGCGTCGAGGCGTGCGAACTCGCGCTCGGCGGTCTGGCGCACCTCGTCTGGAAGATCCGCCTCATCGAGTCTGGAGCGGAGGTCATCTGCCTTATCATCGGGCGACTCGCCGAGTTCCTTCTTGATCGCCTTGAGCTGCTCGCGAAGGATCGCCTCGCGTTGGTTTTTGCCAAGCTCCTTGCGCACTTGCTCGTCGATGCTTGTCTTGACGTCGCTTCGCGCGACGAGCTTGCCGAGCGTGTCGATGACTTTCTCGAGGCGCGCCTCGACGTCGAGCGTCTCGAGCAATTCAGCGCGTGTTTCGGTGTCGAGGCCAAGCTCCGAGGCGACCGCGTCAGCGAGCGCGCTCGGGTTGTCCTGTTGAGCGAGCGCGCCCTGGAGCGCGCCGCCGCGCTCGGCTGACAGCGTGGCGATGTGCTCCTTGAGTTCAGCGGCGAGCAGCTCGGCGCGAGCGGTGTCGCCGTTGGGCTCGGTGAGGGGGGTGGCGGACGCGAGCCAGAAGGGTTCGGTCTGTGCGATCTCGGTGAGGCGCTGACGCTCGAGCCCCTGGAGGACGACGCGGAAGCCGCCGTTGGTCATGCGCACGATCTGTTGAACGCGCGAGAGCGTGGCGACCGTGTAGAGGGCGTCGAGGTCATCCGCGCCCCCCTGAGGGGTGCGCTGGACGCCGACGAGGACCTCATCGCCAGGGCGGAGCGTGCGCACGAGTTCGTTGGAGCGCTCCCTCCCGACGGGGATCGCGGTGACGGTGTTGGGGAACAACACGCCACGAATAAGGGGGAGGAGAGGTTTGATATCTTGTGGTCCGTTCACGTTGGACTCCTTGAGGAGCACGCACGACGCTTCGATCTGACAACTGTCGCCTTCTCCCGGGATCTGGGCGTGCGCGACTGCGCCGTCCAGGGGACGCCGGGGCTCGCCACCATGGCGAGGATCGAGTCGAGTGTGTGCTTGAGGAACGAGGTTTGGAAAGGAGTGAGGTTCACCCCTGCTTCGTGAATGAAACTGATAACCATTCACGAGGTGTCAAGTCAGCGCGTCTCGCGCGCCGACTTCAGGTCTCGTTAAAAACCCCTGAGAGGATGATTTCATGCAGGCTTTCAAGCCTTTCAAGAATCTCCTCCTGTTCGATTTTGAAGAGCTCTGGAGGGGTGAAGGAGGTGTAGGCGAGCATGAGCGCGTTGGCGGTGCGGCGAGGGTCGAGGTTCTTGTCACGCGTGGCGTCCTCTTCCATCGCGGCGGTGAGGAAGTCGACGAGGAGTTCTATTTGACCGCGTTCGAAGGTGTCGCGCGCGCGCTGCACGCTCCCTCTGGGGCAGTAGAGCAGGTCCGCGGCGTGCTCTCCTTCTTGACGCATGTTTATGAACATGATGGTGCGTTCGTTCACCATCGCGCGGAGCCTGTCCGACCAGCTCCCCTTGCGCATCGTGGCGCGTCGCATCGCCCTCAATGTCTCGCCGTAGCGTTGCATCGAGAGCTCGAGGATAATAGACTCCTTGGAGCGAAACTCCAGATACACCGTCCCCGTGCCGACGTTGGCCTCTCTCGCGATCTCGGCCACGGTCGTCTTGTCCCAGCCGTGCTTCTTCATTAGCCGCACGGCCGCGACGAGGATAAGGTCCTTGCGTGATCCCATGATCTTGTTCTTCCGCGCTCCAGAGGAGATGCCATCGCGTCAGCGCGACGCGTGGTGGGCCAGACGCATTGATTATGAACAGATGGTTTGACGATTCAAGCGGATTTCCTTTTTTGCTGGAGTTTTGCAGCGAGAAGATATAATTTTCTGGTAGAGTTCGCTCCGTAAGAGAGCGTGCGATCATCCTTGCGATGGAGGATCTGTGCTCAAACTGCTCCTGCTCGAAGACAAAAGGGAGGACTCGGTCGCCATCGAGCGCGCTTTGTTCCAGGTCCCCGAGGAGCTCGAAGTCATCAAGGCCAGCTCGGTCCAGGATGGCATCGACCTGCTCGCTATGCATCGGTTCGACTGCGTCCTCGCGGATTTCTTCCTCGAGGATGGCGACATCGAAAAGCTCCTCGAACAGCTTCGCGGTCAAGACGCCTCTCTCTTCCTCCCCGTGATCGTTATCAGCGGCGTGCTCGACCACGAACGCGCCTGCGACTTGCTCGACCTCGGCGTCAGTGATTTCATCCCCAAGGGCTCGATCTCTTCGGGCGGGCTGTGGTTCTCCATTCAGAACGCCATCCGCCGCGCAGCACAGACAGAGCTCGCTGACGTCGAGCTCAAGCAGAGCCGCTACATCCTCGGGCGCGTTTTCTCGTCGAGTTCGGATGCCTTCATCATGGCCAACGCTGACCGCGAGATCGTCCGTTTTAACGCCGCCGCCGAGGCGCTCTTCGGGTACACCGAGGCCGAACTCCTCGGGAAACCCACCGCCGTCCTCTACGCCGACACCTCCGACTATGAAGAGCAAGGGCGGTTGCGCTTTAACCAGCAATCCAGAGCATCCGTGCACTCCTACAACACGGTGGCCTACAAGAAGGCCAGCGGCGAGGTCTTCCCCGCGCAGACCATCGGCGGTCCGATCCGTGATGGGCAAGAGGAGCTGCTCGGGTTTATGGGGATCGTGCGCGATGTCTCGGACGAGATCGCGCGAGAACACATGCGCCAGAACTACACCCGGCGCCTCAAGCTCTCGAACATGCTCCTCGAGGAGTTCGGGCACGCGACCTCTCATACCCTGGTCACGCCCGTCCAGGGGATGTGCAGGCTCGCGACCTGGATCGAGGAGGAGCTCGTCGACCCGCCCGAGCGCGTGGTCGAGTACTTGTCGATGATGCAGGAGCGCGGTGAGTTGCTCGAGAACATGCTGCGCGACCTGCGCAGGTTCGTGCGCGCGGGCGAGATAGAGATAGAGCCCGTGACATTCGATACCGAAAAACTCATCACAGAGATGCGCGCACGCCTCGGGGACGGCTTCTCGCTTCACTACAAGGGGCCTTCACAGATCGAAGTTCCTCCTGCCGCCTTCGAGCTCGTCTGCGAGGCGCTCCTGATGAACTCCATGCAACATCACGATCGCGAGCAGGGGAACGTGTGGCTCGAGCTCGTCCCTGGAGAGGATGGGCTCGCCATGATCGTCGAGGATGACGGTCCTGGCATCGCGCCACGCCATCAGGAGCGCATCTTCCGGCTCTATCAAACGCTCGAGAGCCGACCTCAGCGCATCGGCACCGGGCTCGCGCTCGTGCAGCGTGTGCTCACGGTCATTGGCGGAGATGTTGGCGTGGAGAGCCCCATCAAGGATGGACGGGGCGCGAGGTTCACGATCCATGGGTTTGGTTGAGCCAAACCCATGGAGGCGCGCTGTTTTATGATTTGTTCATCTTCGCGCGGGCGCGCTTTGCCATCGTGAACAGCAGCGGCGCCGGGATGAGCAGCTGCGCCACGGCGGTCGCCGCGAGCAAGTTGGCCAACACATTCGGCAGGTCGAGCACGCCGCCAAGCGCCATGCCAGCGATCAGCACGTTGGCCGCGATGTTCAGGCCGAGTCCCCAGATCTTGAGCCTGTAGAGCCCGTGGAGCGCCAGGCCCATCACGCCAGCGCATGCCAAAAATGGGATCGCTTCGAGCAGCGATGAAGTCCTCGAGTAACGGAGCCCCTCCTCGACGAAGATGCCGCCGTAGAACAGGAGCGCTTGCGTGTCCGCCAGCGCCAGAATCAACGAGAGCATCAACGCCGCGCGGAACCCCTTGGGCGCGAACAGCGCGTTGTCATGCGTCAGCCCCATCTTGCCCGCCGCCGCGATCGACACCACCGATCCACCAAACATCGCCCACACTGGCCAGAACTCGGTCAGCGCGTGGCTGTTGTCATGGTAGAACGCGACGCCCATCAACACGCTCGAGTAGAGCGCGACTTGCCACCAGATCGAGCGCGCGAGCAGCTGCAAGCTGAGCTTCTTCGAGAGCGCCATCCCCCCTGTCAAAAACACCGCCAGCGAGAAGCCGATCAGCACGAGCGGCATCACCGTCTTGTCAAACAACCACACGGGCATCGCGCTCGCTGCGGCGATTACACCCGCAAAGATCAACGCCTTGCGCCACATCGGGAGGTTGATATCAGCGCCCGTGTCTTTGCTGCCTCGCCACTTCGTCATCGCTGTCGTTTCG
The DNA here is from genome assembly GCA_036155555.1 of Myxococcota bacterium. Taxonomy (GTDB): domain Bacteria; phylum Myxococcota_A; class Bradymonadia; order Bradymonadales; family Bradymonadaceae; genus JAYZVO01. The sequence goes on along the minus strand of JAYZVO010000099.1, from coordinate 50,992 downwards.
CTCATCGCTGCCGCCTCGTCTTGGAAAAGGGGAAAGAGGTTTTGTCTTCAGGGCGTGGGACCCATCAAGAGATCAAGGGTTTGGCCATGGGCATTTGTTCCCGAGGATTTTCACATTTTCCAACGCGCGTTGCCTTGACCTGCGGCGCGAAGGATTTACCATTTGACCAGAATCGTTGATTTGGTCAAATGGTCACGGTTCCTACCTCGAGCGATATATGTGGGAAGATGATGGACGAGAAGAAAGAGAGAGAGGCGCGCATCCTCACCGCAGCGGCGACGCTGATCGTGCGGTTTGGCTACGACAAGACGACCGTTTCGGAGATCGCCAGGGAAGCTGGCGTGAGCAAGGGCGCGATTTACCTCCACTTCGAGAGCAAGGAGGACCTCTTCGAGGCTCTGCTCGAGCGCGAGGTCACCGCGCACTCGAAGCGTTGGTTCGAGCTCACCGAACGTGATCCTGGCGGTGGGAGCATCGCGGCGATGTATCGCAATACGCTGCTCGCGCTCGACGAGAGCCCGTTCATGTCCGCCATGTTCAGGCGCGATAGCAGCGTCCTCGGCTCCTACCTGAAGAAGCCCGACAACTTCTTCACGAGGGAGGGGGACACGAACGTGCGCTACGAGTTCGTGAAGAAGATGCAGGAAGTTGGCGCTGTTCGAGATGATGTCGATCCGCGTATCATCGCACACATCATGAACATGCTGGCTTACGGGTTGGTCGCCATCGGCGATGTGATGCCCGCAGAGCAGATCCCGCCGACGGACGAGGTCATCGAGGGGATCGCTGTGTTTATGGACGCCGCGTTGACGCCCCCTGGGGGCGCCGACATGGAAGGGGGGAAGCGCGTCGTGCGCCAGATCATGGACGCTTATCGGGCAAAGTTGGCCAGCGTCGATCTCGCACAGAGCGCGGAGCAAAAGGAGGACGAGTCATGATGATCCGAGTCGAAGACCTCAAGTTTACTTATCCCGACGCCAGCGCCGAGACCTTGCATGGGATCGACTTCTCGATCCAGGAGGGCGAGATCTTCGGGTTTCTGGGGCCGAGCGGGGCTGGAAAGTCCACCACGCAGAAGATCCTTATCGGGTTGCTCAAGGGCTACCAGGGGGTCGGTATGGTGATGGGCAAGGAGATTCGCGATTGGGGGCAGGAGCTCTATGAAAAGGTCGGCGTCTCCTTCGAGCTGCCAAACCACTACCTCAAGCTCACCGCCAGGGAGAACCTCGACTACTTCCGCTCGCTCTATGGTGGCGAGACGCTCGATGCGCTCGATGCGCTCGAGAAGGTCGGGTTGAAGGAGGACGCGGACAAGCGCGTCTCGGGCTTTAGCAAGGGGATGAAGATTCGCCTCAACGTCGCGCGCAGCCTGATTCACAAGCCCAAGCTGCTCTTCCTCGACGAGCCGACCTCCGGTCTCGATCCGGTCAACGCGCGCAGGATCAAGGATCTCGTCCTCGAACTCAGGGAGCAGGGGACCACCGTCTTTGTCACCACGCACAACATGTGGGTGGCCGACGAGCTCTGCGATCGTGTCGCTTTTGTTACCGCTGGTGAGATTAGCGCCATCGACTCGCCCGACGCCCTCAAGAAGAAGTATGGCAAGCGCGAGGTGATCGTCGAGGTCGCCAGGGATGATGGCGAGCGCGACGCGCACACCTTCGCGCTCGATGGCCTGGGGGCAAACGATGCGTTCCTGTCACTGTTAAATGGCCCTCGCAACATCGAGACGATCCACACCCAGGAGACGACGTTGGAGAACATCTTCATCGAGGTCACCGGGCAGGAGTTGGTGTCATGAACAGGTTTGCAAACGCCTTCGCGACGGACGTTCGCGTGCAGTTGAGAAACAACCTCTACACGATCGGGATCGTGGTCGCGCTGATTTGCGCGCTGTTGATGGCCAAGGTCTTCCAGCCAGCGCAGCTCGTCTATGGCGTGCCGACCATGCTGCTGCTCGTCGCGGGAGGGACCACGCTGCTTTATGTCGCGGGCATGATCCTCTTTGAAAAGGACGAGGGGACGCTCTCGGCGCTCGTCGTCTCGCCGCTAAAGCCCACGGAGTACCTCTGGAGCAAGATCCTGTCGCTGACGCTTTTGATGAGCATCGAGAGCGTGGTGATGATGGGGGGCGCGATGGGAATCCTGAAATTCTCTGGCGGCGAGGTCGATATGAGTCAGCTCGCCATGGCGTTGCCGGGGGTGATCTTGCTCGGGGTGTTTCACACGCTGGTGGGGATCGTGATGATCGTGCGTTACGACACGATCACGAGCTTTCTGGTGCCGATGATTTTTGTCGCCATCTTCCTCCAGCTCCCGGCGCTCTACTTTCTTGGCATCCTGGACTCACCGCTGTTGCTGCTGATCCCGACGGGCGCGCCGACGATGATCGTGCGCGCCGGGTTCACAGAGCTCCAGCCATGGGAGTGGGGGTATGGCCTGGCGTATACGGCGGTGGCGATCGCAGGACTCGCGGTCTGGGCGCAGGGCGCCTTCGATAAACACATCATCAAGAAGATCGGGTGACGCCATGGAGATGACCACGCTCGTAAAGAACCTGGGCCGCAATGATGTCAAGCTCGTCGGTCGCGACAGCTTCCTCATCATCATGGGCTCTTACATGTTTATCGCCTCGCTGGTGCTGCGGTTTCTTCTGCCATGGGCCAATGGGTATCTGGCCGAGCACGAGCTGATGCCGAGCGAGACGATCACCAGGACGCTCGAGTCGGTTTATCCGCTCATCGTGACGTACTTCGTTCACTTTTTGGGGGCGATGCTCGTGGGCACGATGTTCGGGTTTATGCTGCTCGACGAGAAGGATGACAACACGCTGCGTGCGATGCTCGTGACGCCAGTGCCGCTCGGGGATTACCTGAAGTACAGGCTCGGCGTGCCGACGATCATCGCGTTCTTTAGCACGCTGGCGCAGTTCTACTTGCTCGGGTTCGGGCTGGTGAGCTTCGGGCAGGCGGTGTTGCTCAGCGCCGTGGCGTCGCTGACCGCGCCGATCGTGGCGCTCTTTTACGCGACCGCCGCGGCGAACAAGGTGCAGGGCTTTGCCATGAGCAAGTTCACCGCGTTGGCGGGGATGGTGATCGTCTTCGGTTACTTCGCCTCTCCTGGCGCGCAGTGGTTCTTCGGGGTCTTTCCTCCGTTTTGGGTCTCCAAGGCGTACTGGTTGATGCTCGAGGGGAGCGCGCTCTCATGGGCTGCGCTCGCGATGGCCGTGATCACGCAGGTCGTGGCGATCCTCTTTCTGGCGAAGTTGTTCAGACGTGCTGTTTATCGCTGATGTGAACCACCGACGGTTCGCGAGCCAAAAGAAGCCGCCGAAAAATAATGCTGAACGGGATCGAACGACTCCGACCTCACAGCATTATTTTTCGGCGGCTTCTTTTGGCGCACCGCGCCGCGCAGTAGTTCGAGTTTGTCTTCTTACGATGCCGCGCTCGATGGCCAAAATCAGGATGAAGCCGAGCGCGTAGGCTAGTCCCCCCCAAAACGCGCCTGCCGTTGTGAATCGGGGCACTTGCTTTGGGCCACCGTGCATTAGCAAAGGTGAGACGGCGCGTTTTCGCCCCCCCATTTTGCACTTCGTGAAAATAGGGGGGAAACTTACGCTTCGACTCGAGGTTGATGGTTCGCGTCGGGCACTTCGAAATCAGCAGTGAGTTTCACAAGGGCACGCGCACCAGCACGCCTGCTCGAAAGCTCTCTTTCATGAAACGCCAACCTCGAAACGGAGCGCGAGTTTCCCCCCTATCACGCGAAGCAAGTGATGGGGGGAGAAAACGCGCCGTCACACCTTTGCTAATGCACTGAGAACCAAAAACAACTCCGCACCTCAAGAATGCAGGCGCGTTTTGGGGGGGGCTTGTCGCGCCTCACAGCATTATTTTTCGGCGGCTTCTTTTGGCGCACCGCGCCGCGCAGTAGTTCGAGCTTGTCTTCTTACGATGCCGCGCTCGATGGCCAAAATCAGGATGAAGCCGAGCGCGTAGGCGAGCAGGTCGAGGGGATCGAAGGTCGCGCCGAGGATGATCCTGGCGGGGGGAAATCCTCGCAATCCGAGGACGTCGAGCAACGCGAAATACTGAGCGCATTCGAGGGTGAACGCGATGCCGAGCGCGACGCATGCTGCGATGGTATGGCGCACGTTTAGCACGGCGCGGATGCAAAGGTGTACCCAGAGGACCGCGAGCACATCACCCAGAAATGGCCGCACGAAGCTATCGCGAACAAACAACGCGATGAGGACCAGGAGGGCGAGCAGCGCGATGCTCGAGAGGAGGTATCCCTTGTGGATGCGAACGTGGAGCCTGGACTCGGCGCTCATGGGGCGTCGGGGGCGGTCGTCGCGGAGGGGATCATGCAGGAGACGAGCTCCTGACCTGACGCGGCGCAGAAGTTGGCCAGGGCGGCACGCGCAGCGCGCTTGGCTTCGATCAGGCGAGTGGCGGCTTCGATGCGGTATTGCTCGCGGAGGTTGACCTTGAGCAGGGTCGAGTCGCCGAGTTCCTGTTTGATCCGCTCGGCCTCTTCGCCGCGCAGTGAGATGTCGAGTTCTTCGCTCGCGACGGCGATGGCGCGATGGGCGAGGGCGAGCTCGTTGTAGGCTGCAAGGACTTCGGCGCGTTGCGTGTCGACGAGCAGGCGTTGCTCGGCGTCGATGCGCGTGAGTTCAGCGCGCGCGGTCTCCTCGGCGCCGCGCGCATCGCGGCGTTGGAGCTGCATCTCGACCTTCATGCCGACATTTGCCTCGGGCTTGATCTTGTTGATCGCGTTGCCAAACGAGGCGGTCAGGTCGACCTTGGGAGCGGAGGAGTTTTGCGCGAGCGCGAGCTCGGCTTGAAGCTGTTCGCGTTGCGCCTGGAGGACGCGCCATTCTGGCCTTCGCTTCGCGGCGGCCTCGGCGGCCGCGAGCGCGTCCTCCTTCGAGGGGAGCGCGTAGGGACCGAAGTCAGCGGGGAGGGAGTCTTCCTCGAGGATCTGTCCTTCCAGGTTATCATCGCGCAAGTAGAGCGAGAGCTTGACCGCGGAAGAGTAGAAGGACTGCTCGGCTTCGAGCAGCTTTCCTTCGCGCTTGAGGATAGCGCGTCGGTTCTCGAGCTCCTCGATGGGCGCGAGCTCGCCGCGTTTGACCTTTTCGGTGACTTGCCCATTGCGCCTGGTCGCCAGCTCGAGGAGTTGTCGCGTGGCGACGACCTTTTGACCTGCTGCGATCCACTTGAGGTAGGCTTCCGTGGCCTTGACCTCGAGTTCGAGCTGAGCGAGCGCCAGATCTGCCTCTGCGGCGGTGATGTCTGCCTCGGCCATCTTGAGCTTGGTGCGTTCCTTGTCAGTGCGACCACCGCGCCACAAGGGGACGAGCAAGCCGACGTGCATCTGCCCGGGCGCGCCCACGGGATATTTGTCCTTGTAGACGAGGCTCTTGTCGACCTTCTGTTTGTACTCGTCCTTGTAATCAGGGACGGTGCCGACATCGAGGCGATAACCCGTGAAGAAGGTGACGCCCCAGAACGTGGTCGGTTGCGCGAGCGTGATGTCGAACAACCCGTAGTGCTTGGAGTCAGAGGTGGAGTAGCTCGCGCCAGAGCCAAGCGTCAGGTCAAACGCGCCCATCGCTTGCTGTCGCTTGGACTGTGCCTTTGCGACCTTGGCGCGCGACGCCTCGACCTTGGGGTGTGTGGCGCGCACGCTCTCCAGGACCTCCTCGAGCGTGACCTCGCTGGCGGCGTCCTCGCTGGCGTGGACGGGGAGGACCCAGCCAAGCGCCACGAGCATCACCACGCGCGAAATCAGCGCTGGTGAAGGCGATGTGCCTCGGGGCTCTCGGCTCATTTCTTCTTGCCCTTCTTGCTCTCTTTTTTGCCGCCGGTCAGCTCTTCGAGCTTGTCATCGGGGAGCATGATGGGGAAGCCGTTAAGCTGTCGCCAGAGCTCGTAACCGAGCGAGACCTGATTGAGCTGAATCCAGGCGTTGACGCGAGCGCCGGGGCGCAAAAAGTCAGGGCTTGGCCAGTCGATCTTGTTCGGGTGCGGGTTGACCAGGACGCGGAAGCGCCCTGATGTGTCGGCGCGAGCATCGACAAAAGCGACCACGCCCGAGAAGGTCCCCATCGACATCTCGGGGAACCCTCGGAACATGAGCGCGGGGTAACCCTCGAACTGCATCTGAACCTCGCGCCCTTCATAGACGAGGGGCGCGTCGTTGCCATCGATCCAGAGCTCGACCGAGCGCGCCCTGATTTGAGGCACGATCAGCGCCAGCTGCTCTCCTTCCTTGACGACCTCGCCCCCTTCAAACGCGCTCACGCGCCAGATGATCCCATCGCGAGGCGCGGTGACGATCATTTGATTCTGTCTGGCGAGGTTCACCTCGGCCTTGGAGAGCGACTCGCTCGCCTTGGCGAGCTTGCTCATCTCGCTCTGGTACTTTGCCGAGACCTCCGCGATCTTGGCGTCGATATCGCTCGACTTGGACTCTCGCTCGGCGCGCAACGCGAGGACCTTGCTCTGCTTCTCGAGCAGCTTGGCGCGTCCCTTGGAGACGTAGGCGTCCTCCTTGGTGAACTTCATCTCGGCGAGCTCGAGCTCGCGCTGAGAGGTGAGCCCTTGCTCTGCCAGCGCGGTCTTGCGCTCGAGGTTGAGGTTCGCGGCCTTCTTCGCGCCTTCCGTTGCCTTGAGCTCGAGGCGCGCGGCGTCGACCTCGTTGTTGGCCATCTTGATCTTGGAGTCCATCGACGAGAGCGTCAGTCGCTTGACCTCCTTGAGGCTGGCGAGCTGCGCTTCGATTTGCTCGCTGGCGACCTTGGACGCGTCACGTTGCGCGGCGACGGCATCGCGCTGCTCGCCGAGGCGCTTGAGGTAGTCCGGGTCATTGTCCGCGATCTCGACGAGCACGTCCCCCTTCTTTACCTTGTCCCCCTCCTTGACATGCCAGCGCACCACGCGGCCCTTGACCGGTGCCTCGATCGCCTGCTCGCGCTCGACAGGATCGTAGGCGATGAGCTGGCCATAACCGTTGGAGGTTTGCTGCCAGGGGACAAACAGGAGGCTGAACACGGACAGCACCATCAGGATAAACATGAGGCGCGTGATGACCTGAATAAAGAGCGGCTGCTGCGACATATGCAGCGCCGCGGACGCGGACGTGACCGCGCTCCCTCTGCCAAACCAGTCGAGGTTCATCGCGTCGACCTCCTCGTGCTATCACTCGGTCGCGTCAGCGAACCACATGTCATGACGATCTGTTTCATGGCTGGCCGTCCGTTCTCGGTGAGACTTCCTCGAGGCCCTTGGCGGTCAACTCCAGGACGCGGTCACAGCGCGAGAGGATCTCGGGCCGGTCGCTGATCACGAGCACAGTCCAGTCGCGCGTCTGGCAGAGCAGCGCGTTCAGCGCGCGCTCCAGGCGCTCTGGGCGGATGCGGTCGAGCGTCCCATCGAGCAGCAACACCTTGGGTTGTGCGAGGATGGCGCGCGCGAGCATCAACCTGGAGAGCTGATCACTCGAGAGCGGCGCGCCATTCGCGACGAGGCGCGTGTCGATGCCATGCGAGAGGCGGTTGAACTCGTCGAGCAAATCGACCGCGTCGAGCGCGCCTCGAACCTCTTCGGGAGACCGCGTCATGCGCCCGAGGCGAATGTTGGCGTCGATGGTGTTCTCGAGCACATCCGCCTCGCGCACGAGCTCGATATCATCGCGCAACACCTCGAGCGAGAGGCGCTTCAGGTCGATGCCGTCAAAGCGGATCATCCCCTTGTTGGGCTTTCGCCATCCGTAAATGACGTCGAGCAGCGCCGACTTCCCGGCGCCATCCTCGCCCACGATGCCGATGTGTTCCCCTGCCTTGATCTCGAGGTTCACTCCGGTGAACGAGGTCGAACCGCGCGAGACGCACAGGTCCTCGAGCTCGATGGCGTAGGGTTCCTCGCGTTGGAGCGGGAGTTGGCCTGCGCTGCGCTCGAGCGGCAGGTCGAGCAAGTGCCCGACCTTGTAAACGCCTGTCACCAGGTCGTAGTAAGTCTCGAGGTGTTTTCCAAGCTTTGCCAGGCCCGCCGCGACTGATGTCACGATGAGCTCTGCGGCCACGAGCTGACCCAGGGTGAGCTGCCCCTTGAGCACGAGCCAGCCGCCCATGCCGAGCAACACCGCCGACGCGAGCGCTTGCGTGATCGTCGCCGCGAGGATCTGCCGGAGCACGATGCGGAAGTGGCTGTGGCGGTGCTCGAGGTATTGCGTGGCGAGCAACTCGGCGTGCTCGGCGGCGACCTTCATGCCCGACTTTGACTTGAAGCTGAGTGGGTGTCGCGCGATCTCCTCGAGCCAGGCGGCGACCTCGTACTTTGACGAGGACTCGTGGATGCTCGTCTTGAGCGCCCCACGTCCCAGGGCAAAGATGATCAGCAGGATCAGGATCACCAACACCACATCGAAGGCCAGCAAGTACGGGTGGTAGAAGGCCAACACGAGCATGCCGATCGAGATCTGGAGGATGATCTCCAGGCTATCGAGCAGGATCTTCGAGGTCGCCTTCTGGATGTTGATGATGTCGAAGAAGCGGTTGAGCAGCTCGGGCGTGAACGACTCCTCCTGCTTGTCCAGATCGACGCGCGGCAACCTGTGCGAGAGGTCTGTGACGAGTTTGACGAACAAACGCCGCTGGATGTACTCCACGACGTAGTATTCGATCACGCGCAAGGCCCCGAGGAAGAAGAGGCCGACGAGCAGCACCAGCGTCAACACGATGAGCGGTTGCAGCATCGCCCCGAAGGCGATCGTGTTGACCATCGCCTGGACCGTGATCGGCGTGATCAGCGTCAAGATCCCGATCACGAGCGAATAGACGATGATCGCGCTGAGTGAACCTCGCTCCAGACCGATCAACGCACGCAGCCGCTTGACCGCATCGCGCGCCGAGGCGTCCTCGTCGTGGTGGTCATGCCCATGCCCGTGACCGGGCATACTCAGCGCTTGTAGGGGAAGCAGCGGCTCGACGAGCAACCAGTTGTGCACGTCCGATTGCGTCGAGCGCAGGATCTCGGCGACCTGCGGAAAGGTCAGGTGCATGGCGCGGCGTTGGTTGCCACGGTAGATGCGCGCCTCGGCGCCTCCGCGCGCCCAGTTCTGGAGCACGACCCAGCCGCGCTCTCCGTTGTCTCGCTCGAACTGCGTGACCCAGACGCCGCTCCCTTCGCGCAGCGCGATCATCGCCTCGCGCGTCGACGCCTCGACATACGCCACCATCAGGTCGAGCCCGGCGATGGCGTTGAGGGCGTCGTCGTACCACACCCCGGCAGAGAAGTTGGAGAAGCGCCCGAGCAAGCTCGACATTTTGGAGGTCGAGGTGCCCATGGAGAAGTGTTCGTCGAGCAGGATCAAGACATCGCCAAAGGCTTCGCGTAGCTCGTGCTCGCGCAGCGATTGCTTCTGCTCTTCCTCCCTATCTGGCTCGGCGGCGGGGATGTCTGCCATATCCTCGGACTCACTCCAAATCGTTCGCGCTCACATCTTAGGCGCGCCATGTTCTCGAAAAAGTGGAAAAAACCGAATGGTGAATCAGGTAAAACCGTCGGTTTGTCCAACCCACGCTCCGAGTTCTTCACGTGGACTTCGATGCCACCAGCGCCAAGAATTTGCAACGCGTGGTGTGTTTTTCTTCTTCCACGGTCGCACACAGCCATCTTTCGAGCACCTCGCCAAGATTAGGTGCTCCAGATATAAATGTGAGGCGTAAATAGATCGCCATGCGATAGGTGTTGCCGCAAACGTTGTTCGTTACACTGTTTACGGCGCGCTTGTTTTTTTGGAGGAGTGCCCCCTCCGGGACTCGAACTTATACATCTTTGGGTTTGTGTATCTGGGTGAAAGTGCGCATGGTGAGCCAAGAAGAGGCCGGTTTCCCGCATAAAACGGGGGGCTGGCCTCTTTTCTTTGTTTGACGCTTCATACCCTCTGATGCACTGTAGGGAGTCCGGGTACCCTCCAAATCCTTCCAGGATGGTCCCATATACGTCCCCGATTTGGGACCACAAACCCAAGTCTTGAGATTTGGGACCACGCCCCTACACTCATGTGTGCGGGTACCCCAAAAGGCACCCACCGTCAAAAGGGATAGGGTGTGAATATCCCTACACCTCGGTTCATGCTTTATCGCATGACGACTGATTGAACGGGCGCTTGAGGGTATTCACGTACCGCAAAGAATGAGGGGCGTAAAACCCTGATCACATCCTGTGATCTCTGGGGCAGATATAGAAGGGTGCGGGAACGGGACCAACATCACCCCGCCAGCATCGCCAGAATCTTCGGCGCAGACGCAACAAGAGCACCGAGCAGACCACCCGCGCCGACGGCTTTCCAATAAGCGCGCTCAAGCACACCTACACGCTCCAGAATACCCTGGTGATCTTTCTCCACTTCCTCACCCGCTTTCTCAAGGGCTGTCACTCTCCCCTCAAGACGCGTGAGGTCTTCCAACCTCCCATCGAGCCTCTGACTCATCGTCTCGATTTGACGAGGCACCACGGCAAGAGCAGTGACCGCCGATTCCACGGCTCTGAGTCTTTTCTCATGGCCATCAAGGACATCCACAAGTCGAGGCCACTCCTGTGCCCAGAAGCGCTCTACACGTGCGTCCACGCCCGAGTTCCTCGCCTCGATAGCCGAGAGCCTCTGTGCGCTCTCTTGATGCATCGTGATCAGTTGGTCGAGTTTGCTTTCCATTTCATGTCCCCCTTCGTTCATCGTTCTTCCCATTCAAGCGGGTGCTCATCATCGTCCAGCTCCAAGCCCAAAAGCGCATCCAAGAAAGGTTCGTCCTTGACCCACGGGACCTCTTCACCCTCATCGTCCACCGGCAACGCTGGCCGCGTCGTGACCCATTCGAGATCACGAATGAAGGATGGCGCGTGGGTTTCGAGCCAGAGGTCGCTGGTCTTGAAGAGCACATGAGCGTGATCGGGTGATCTTCGGATGGCAAACTTCCGCATCACCCGCATTTGCCTCTCTCCAACAAGACCCGCTTGAGTCATCTCACCAAGGCGAGCAAGGGAGCCTTTCAGCCATCGGGCCTCGTGCCCCTTCTCGATTGCGAACGTCCCCATCTCAACTCACTCCCGCCGTGTAAATGGATGTGATCTCTGTTGGCGTCAGTGCGCGGTCAAAGAGGGTCACGCCGCACACGTCGAGGCCGTCCGGTGCACCGAAGATCGACGCGCTCCCTACCTCAATAGGAGTGGTGTACGGGTCCGACACCCGATCGTCAGGGATGTCAGATCGAAGGGCGCCGTTGACGTACAGGGAGAGGGTAGAGCCGTCATACGTGAACGCGACATGGTGCGCGGTTTCCGGGTCATATCCGCTCGCGACCGTGTAAGAAGCGGTCCTGGTGACCACGACCTCTCGCTGAATCGCGAGTGTTCCTGATGAAAACCAGACCAACCGGATCTCTTGATCACGCGTTCCATCCGACTGCGCGATGATGGCGCTGTTTCCTGATGCCGAATCGAATCGCATCCACAAGGAAGCGCTGTAGTTTTGGGTTCCCCCAAGGTCCAGCCCGCTTGTCTCGATGGTCCCGCCGTCCAGGCTGACGAAGAGGGGATAGGGAGGGAGAGGGCTGGCACTCTGCGCGAGCAAGGGGCCGTCCTGGTAACTCCCGTTCCGACCGGCTGGTGACGAATCCTCTGCGACCGTCCCGCTGGTCTCCTGTAGCGGCCAGTGGAAGAGGACATCATCGACCAAGGGCGCAATGGCAGACGTGTAATAGGGATCACCAGGGATAGGCGCGGGCACGCCCCGGACATCGTGCGTGATCCTTCGCTGAAGGACATGACGCACAGCAAGCCGTTGTTGGAGCCGATGACTTGTCCTCTCTTGACGGACAATGTGCGTGATCAATCCCATCAAAGGACCTCGGACACGGTGATGGGATGAACCTGGCTTTTGATCACCACGCCGGTCGAGAGCGTGACCGTGAGTTGGTGCCTGTACCTGCCCACCGAGATGCCATCCGTCTGCGTGTCATCAAGCGTCACACGAGCATAAGGGCCGCTCGCACTGCTCGCGCCGTCACTGTCGAAGGTGCCGAAGGATGCCGCGTTGTCATCGCTGTTGAGGGACAAGATCACGGTCCCTTCGAGGGCGATTCCTGCCCATGTCGCACCTTGCTGTCTTCCCTTGAGCCAGATGCGCCTTTTGGAGCGGTCATCGAGCCACGCCTTTTGATAAGGGAGTAGGAGATCATCGAGGATGCTCGTCATTCGTCGTCTCCCCCTTCCTTGAGGGGCGAGAGGCCGAACAGGGCGCGTGCATCGTCTCCTGTGTGAATGGAGTGCGCGACACGGGTAGGGGAACCAACCTCACCACGGTCGAGGAGATCACGGAGAAGCGTCGTGTCACCGGCCAGGGCGCGTTCTACGGCCTTGGATGCCAACCCTTCGAGCGCATCCCAGATCACACGCTCTGCTCGAACACGGGCCGATGCCTTGAGCTGTCTGGTCTGCTCCGCGATGTGATCATCATGAGCGCGTGCGCGCTCGACCCAGGAGAAGCGTGAGGACCAGTCTCGCACCCATGACGGCGGCATTCTTAGCCGGTTTTTAGCCGGTTCTTGGCCGGTCTCTTCATCCTCATCATCCCCGTACAATGCCTCAGACACCGCGAAAAGCGACCTTTCATGAGGTGGCATGTCCCGATAGAGGCAGAAGGCTCCCCACGCCTTGTCGGTCTCGTCTTCGCGCCTGTCCCATGGGTGAGGGGCGTGATCTGGGTTGTGTTCGTCCGAAGACATGGGGCGGCCTTGTGAGGGTTCCGTGGGGTCTCACAAGACGGGGGATATAGAGGGAAAACCGGGTTGGGTTAGCTATACAGCGACGATCATCGATCGTGTAGTTTGTCAAGAGGGGTGGCGATCGGTATGGGATCATGGAGATCTTTTGTCAGATAGATCTCAGCCTTACATTTCTCGCCGTACAGTGGTGTGGATGTCCGCATCACGAAACCAAACCCCCAACAAAGGGAGATGACCATGTTGGACAACAGCCAAATCGGACAGCGAATCAGGGAGCAAGTGCAACAGCTTCAAGAGCTTCTCAATCGAGGCGCTCAGAACGACACCTCCGCACAGCTCGAAGACCTCAGAAACGCACTCGCTGCCATCGACCACCTGTGTGCAGCGGCTCAGGCAAACATCAAGTGGTCGGACAACGCAGACGGCAACTTCACCTGAAGAGCCTGACAGGGACGCACGAATCAAAGCCCCGTATCTCACCAGAGGTACGGGGCTTTTCTTTGCCCAAGATCTGATCGAATGACGATCTCGTGTGACCTTGACGGGGTGTCGCGAGTGTGATGGATCTGGATGGTGGGAGAGCATCAAGAAGATATGGGGTTCAGATGGCGGAACATGCGAAGGATTATGAGGAGGCGGCCAGGGCGGTTGTGGGGGCCATCTGGTCGTCTTTCTGGAGTGAGGGGAGGGGAATCAGCCGCGCCTTGACTCTGGCGATAGAAGAGCACGGTGAGCACCCCGAGATCATTCGCCTGGTGCGTGATCTGGGACAGCAAACCAAGGTCCCGCAAGGAATGGACGTGGGGATGGAGTTGATTGCCGCGCTGTGGCTTGCGCGCCAAGGAATCTTGGCGCCTTCACCCGTTGGAGATGACATGACCTCTCCGATTATCGACCTTGGCGCGGAGTGGGCAGGTATTCGCTGGGGGGTCGAGGTGAAGAGCAACCGCGATGCAGTGCAAAAACCTCTCCTTTACAGCGGCCCCTCAGATGAAGTGAGGGGACTGATAGACATCTGCGATGTCTATTGGCCGATGGGCGGGAAGTTGTTTGCATGGGAAGGGATTCCTCCAGCCAATGATTTATCACATGAGGCATGGAGTAGGCTTAAGCGCGAGGTTTCTGCTGACATCGAAGAGAAGAAGGAACAGGTCATTCTCCCCGGTGAGAGGCTTGTCTTCACATGGAAAGGGAAGGTTGCTCTCCAAGGGGATGAAGAGACCGTGCAAGAGGTGGCTTGTCGTCTCGAAGTGCTCGGCAAGGGGGCTGGTGTTGTTGTGAACCTTGATGATTGGGGCGCTGACCCTGATCGAGCGTTTAGGCGGGTTACGTGGCACGCGACGAGAAAGAGCAAGAAGCTCTCACACGCGGGTGAGACGGTACCCAATGCAGTTCTCATGTATGTTGCCTGCGATGATCATGATGATGTGACCCCTGCGCGCATTTCCGCAAAGTGGCCATACATTCAGGATGCTATTAACCCGATGTGGAAGGGTATTGTGGTCTTGAGGACTTGGGCGGAAAGTGAGGGGAGGTTGCGATTCATATGCCATGCGACAGACTATCAAGGGGAAGCGTGGGGTGGTGCTGATGCTCTTCCTGACCCTTCAGGGTTCCTGACGGCACAAAGAGCATGGACCCGCATGAAGCATGCCATGGCTCGCGGAATCGCTCACTTGGAACGAGAGGGGCGTGTAGGGCCTTTGTATGATGAGGTGGTTCGAGTGCAGGCTGCTTTCCTTGAGGCGTCTTCAGACCATCCAGAGGCAAGCTCGCTTTGGAAGCAAGCACTGTGTGCTCTCAATAACGCAAACACGTCCGTGCAGGGGCTTGGTAGAGTGCCTTGTGAGGCGTTCCCTTGTCCTGGCGATTCGGTGATTTTACTGAACCAGTAATGTGAGCACGCACCTCGTGAGGACGGGACGCGTCTACTGACCCATCATCCCCCCAATCGAGGGGTTTCTTTTGACGCAGAGATCATCTTGACGATTGCTGTCTTGCAGAGTGACGATGCGAACGCACATGATTACATGAACAGTAAACCAGGGAGGTAGGATATGTTCAAAGATGGTGCAAAATACATGATGTTTGGTGCTCATCCGGGTAGGAGGATAACCCTAGATATTGAGTACGCAAGGATGGGGGCTGTAGACGTCAAAACAGAGGCAACTTGGTTGCGGTATGAACGGGACCATCCGGTTACCATGAGGGCACTCATTGAAGGCTCAGAGAATGGAACGCTGTATGGCTGTGGCCCCCTGCATCGCTATCATAAAGGTCAGGGTAAGCCTGTTGAGGTTTTAGAGGCGGCTTACAGGAAATACATCGAGGTGAACCCTCCTGTGAAGAAAGGTGCCAGGGCGTTCGCTGAGTCGTATCTTGAGCGGGTGTTGGGTTGGTATAAGAACGATGCAAATCATCCGTCCTATGATGATTTTGATGACGAGACCAAAGGTAAGGTAGGTAGGGAGGATTACGAGGAG
Organism: Myxococcota bacterium; assembly: GCA_036155555.1. GTDB lineage: Bacteria > Myxococcota_A > Bradymonadia > Bradymonadales > Bradymonadaceae > JAYZVO01. The sequence continues at coordinate 35,713 of JAYZVO010000099.1, read as the reverse complement.
CTTGTGAGGGAGCAGTTAGCCCATGGAGAGAAGATGATGTTTACTCATGCATTGCCAATCTTCAATCCGAAGTTCTTTGTGCACAGGGAGGGAGGTCCGCTGGATGTGGACGTTGCTTTTTGGGTTGGTGGTGGGCATGTCATACGAGGGTTGTGCTTCTTGGATACAGCAGGAGTAGTAGACGAGAGGGACTTGAAGAGGCTGCGTTACCTTTCAGATTATCACATCAAGGCTGAACCCGTGTTTCCGAGTGACATTGACGACTTTCACTCGATCATGGTTGCCCTTGGAGTGGAATATCCTTTGAACGACCGCGACCCTCTTCCTGACCATTGGTCAAAGCCTGCCGACCCCCCGTTCTGACCGCCTCCCTAAGCGTCTCCTTTGCTCGACAAAGGGAGGGTGTTGGAGACGCTCAGGACGATGAAGCCTAACCCAGCCTCCCCCTCAACGCCCTCAACCGCTCCTCATAACGCGACCTCATCTCCAAACTATACCGCGCCCGCGTCTCAAGCGCCCGCACAGCCCACCTCACAGCCTCATCCTCAGACACAAGATCACGCCAGACGTGCTCGGCATCCACACCAATCGCGTCGGCGCCGTGAATCATCTCCTGAACGCTCTGACGGATGCACGCAGCAAGGGCAATCGCATGGTCCTCGGTGGGGTGGTCTGCGGGGTCTATGCGGGTGATCGAAACTCCGCGCCGGTCAATGCTGGCGATGGCGACGATGCGGTTGCTCTCGCGCCGGACGCCCTCTGGGAGTCCGATCTGAGCGGGTGCGCGTCTTTTGTATTTGCGCGATTTGCGCAGGTTTTGCGACTGCGTGATTTCCCTCAGATTCGAGCGGCGGTTGTCCAGGCCGTCCCCGTCGATGTGATCGACCACGTACCGCTCGGCTCCTTTGGGGAGGTCCGACCAAGAGGGCGTCCGAAGGGTACCTTGAGCACGGGCCAGGACTTCCCGGTGCATGAGGACGGTCGCAGGTTCTCCCTCACGTCCCACACGATGGGAGTACCGCACCCCTCCCGGCATGCGCAGGAGACACCACCTTCCACTATCAAGAAGGTGGTCGAGATCCTCGATGTCCACTTGTGTGTATCCCACAGGGTCACCACGGTGATCTGTGAGGGCGATCTCAGCGTATGTGGACGCTCCCTCACCGACGATCACGAAGTCATTCCTCGTATGACCCCCCAGGGGATGCACGGTGCCTCGTGTGGCTCCCAGGGAGGGAGTGGTACGTCTCCCGCTTGATCTTGAGGTCCTTCGCCTTGCACCCGATGGCGCCCGGAGAGCGGCCCGGGAGCGCTTCCAGGAGGTCCTCCCAGGGCGCGGATGGGTAGAGCGTCTTGAGCGTCTCGACCTCATCGGGCGACCAAGGGGCGCCGGGGCGTGGTGTGTGATCTTCGGTGTGATCTTGTTCGGGATGTTCGGGTGGGCATGTGGACATGGTGGTCTCCTTTTGTGACGCGTGATGCGGTGCCACAAAAGGGGGACCATAAGGCCATTATCAGCGTGCCTCAGAGATCATCTCTGCGTACTTGCTACGCACTTGACGATTGCTATCCTCCAGAGTGACGATGCTGGCGCAAAGCGAACAAGCGATCACAACGACAATGACGAGGACCTCTATCGGGCGCGTGGTGCGGTTGTGGGTGGGTTTTCGTCGGGATGAGGAGAGGAGAGAAGGATGGCCGAATATTGGATCTTGGAGGGGTACGAGGACGAGGACGGGAATCGCAGTCTGGAAGTGGCTCAGGTTAATCCTGCTGATGAGGATAATCTGGTCCCAGCGCCAAAGGGTAGGGGAGACGGACGTTGGACTGAAGAGGATGTGCTCGAAGCCGTTCGTAGTGATAGTGATGACATATATACTACGTTACGCAGAAAGCCTCGGTATGGCCATGAGGAGCGACGGTATGGGCGCGGACAGAAGGTTATGTACGTCCTTAAAACGCCAGGAAATTCGGATACTGCCGACAACTACAACCAAATGTTCGAGCGCAACAAGATGAGCGAACGGGAGGCTGCGATGGTTCGTAATATTGTGGAGCGCTACATGAAAGAGGATAGTTGACCCGCTTACTCGACGAACACACCCTCCAACCCTCCCCTCGACCAGGGAGGGTTTTTTGTGCCCGAGGTGGCGAGGTCGTATATCTGGAAGATGTTAGGGGTGTTAGGGTTCGTCTGGAGAGTCCAGGGTGGCTGAGAAAAAAAATCCCCCATGCCAGAACGATGATGAGGGGAGGTTAGGGTAGGTTAGGGTTCCTCATCTCCAGCATCCATGCGGTGATGAAGGCGATGTTAGGGATGCATGTTAGGGTAAGGTTAGGCTCATGTTAGGGTAGCAATCTGAACCCTAACATGCCGCATCTCCTGATTCTATGAGGTCGAGGGGGGTGTTGGGGATGGCGATGTTAGGGATGTTAGGGTAGGGTCACGACATATAGGTGTAGCAGGAAAAAATAAAATGCATGACGCCCACTGAACTCAGGGGATTTTTTTTTCTGCTCGCGTCTACACTTCTGAAAACTACCCTAACATCCCTAACATTTGCCTTCATCTCCAGTGTTCATGCGGTCGAACGATGTTAGGGTTGCTGTTTTTTACCCTAACATGACCCTAACACGCCCTAACCTGGAGCCTAACCTCGACCCTAACACCACCTCCAACATCGACGGTGGTGGATGAGGTGGGGATTTTTTTTTTCTGCTCGCGTATGAAGTCCCAAAAGTTACCCTAACATCCCTAACATTTCGCCTCTCACCCGCATAGAATCAGGTCCATCCGTGTTAGGGTTGCTCGAAAGAAGCCTAACCTTACCCTAACATCGACCCTAACATCCCTCGCATCTCCTGATTCCATGCGGTCAAGGGAACCCTAACCCACCCTAACATCTCCAAGATACCTTTGGCGGGTCTTACACCCCTCGAACACGCGCACCTCTTCCACCTCCCCAGCTCGAACATGAGGACCATCCCTGCACCGAGGTCGTCATCCCCTCGACCATCTCCAGCTCGACCCTCTCAAGCCCCACACACGCGAACACCCTCCAGGCACCTCCAAGCCCCATCGAACACACACCCTCCCATTTTCGCTCGTATGACGATGGGGGTGGTACCGTAGAAGCCAAGGTCCGTAAAGTGCAAAATGGCCTAACTTTACGGACCCCGATTTGCCGATGTATAAAGTCGAATGCGGGTGAGGGACATGTTGATATGAAAAGTGCAAAGAGTTTGCGAAGCCCTCTTGTCAGGCGGTGATGCGGGTCTTACGATCTAAGGCGTGGGTTGAAAAGCCACAAGATGATGGGTTTTTAATAATGAGCTTATATCCCACCTCTATGTACCCGCGCTCATACATGGGCGATACGAACCACCCGCGCCTCATATGAGGTGCACCAGCACCAGGAGACATCATGTCTGCATCGAACCAGGACAGGACCCACCTCGCCATCCCCACGCCAATTTACCGCCGTCTCAAGGCGGTCGCGGCCCTGGAGGGGCGCACCATCCCGGACCTCGCAGGGACGCTCCTCGACGCTTCTCTTGCCGATCTTTTGGCGCGCGCCGTGGAGAACCTCCCCGCGCCATCTCCCGACCAGCTCGACCTCCTGGACGCCATCGACAGCGCCAAGTGATCGTGCCTCGTACCTTAGTTTCGGAAGTGTGTAAAAAGACATCAAAGCAAAGCACAAAAAAGCGCCCCGAAAATGATTGCAGTCATCCGGGGCGCGAAAACACATGATCGTTCGTCTTATCATATACGAATATAAGCGGAAAGAAAACCCCGCACACACGAATCGAGACGCGCGATCTCCTCTTGGAGATCATCATGAACGAAGATAAGAACAACTCGACCATCCCCGCGCACGCAGAGCAGCTTATCCAGGTCTGCACCATGACCTCCGCTCGCACCTCGTGGATGGTCCTCGACGCCTACACCTGGCCAGAGCTGGCGCGGTACGTCACGAGCCGTGTCCAGCGAGGCAAAGACGGCAGGTCCGTGGTCGCTGTGATCCCTGCCACGGTCAAGGATGGCACCGCCAAGCGCGCGTCCGAGAACGTCGAGCTGGTCACCGCCCTCCAGCTCGACATCGAGGACTTTGACGTCAGCGCGCACGGTGTGGATGAGACGGATAAGAAGGCTGTGGTGGGCTGGATCTGGAAGCAGATCGCGCCCGTCCTCGGGGTGACCTCGGACACCGGCATGCCCGCGTTCGCCGCGTTCACCACGCCATCCCATGGGCGTCGCGTGGTCGAGGGGAAGCCGAAGTGGCGCCCCGGACATCCCCGATGCCGCGTGGTCGTCCCTTATTCGACCCCGATCGACCCAGAGACCCACGCGCGCCTCATGACCGCGCTCATCGAAGCCTGCCCCGCCATTGATCCCGCATGCCGCGACGCGGCCCGCCTCATGTATACGGCGCGTATCCCCCACCCTGACGCGGAAGTCCCCGCGTGGGACGTGGTACATATGGGAACTCATCTTCTCGACCCGTCGCGCTTTGTCCTCCCCGAACCGCAACACGAACAGGACCGTCCCCGCGCCCGTGCGAGCGCGCGTTCCGTCATCACCGCGCCCACCGACCGCCCCACGCGCGAGGACGTGCTCGCGAACGCGCAGGGGGTGGTCGAGCGCCTCACCACCTTGGCGAAAGGGTGGGAAGCCGACGATACAGATGACCTCATTGATGCGGCCTATGAGGAGGAAACGCTGCGCGCTCTTGCCACTCTCGACGCGGCGGGCATCCCCGCACCCGGCGAGAAGCTCCTGGCGGCTCTCAAGCGCGCTGGCCTGAACATCAAGACGAAGCTCTCGAAGCACATCTCCGCGACCACACCCATCGACCTCGACGCCATCGGGAAGCTCTCTCAAGAGGAGGCCATCACCCGCACCGACGCCGGTTTTGCGCTGACCCCAGAGGCACTCGCGGAAGCTCTCACACATGTCCAACTCCCCGCGCGCGGCGGTTACGAACTCTGGCGCGACATTGGCATGAGCTTGGCTGACTACGCGCGCGAAGGACACATCTCGCAGTCCGACGCAGAGGCAGTTTTCGTGGGCTGGTCGAGGACGCAGGAAGGTTTCCAGGGTGACGAGGATTGCATCTCGAAAATGAGCACCTTCAAGGGTAAGGGCATTACGATCGGGACTCTCATTCATCACGCGCGTGAAGGGGGATGGACCCCGCCCCGGGGTTCGGGGGTAGTCACCGGGATGCCCGCAGATGCTCTCCTCGTGGGTGATGAGGCAGAGGTGGCAAAAACCCTTCTTGCAGGGCTGCGCACCGAGGTCTCTCCCGAGGTCCGGGGCACAAACAGCCACGGCGCTCGTGCGGTGCTCAAGGTGTCTGAAACACCAACGGTCGCATACTCCGGGGGCGCAGTTTGGCGGTGGGATCGAGAAGTTCGCCACTGGGTGGAGCATGAGCGCCACATGTCCCAGAGCGTCCTCACGACCGAATGGTCCGGCGCTCCTGTGATCTCCGGGGATGGAACGCGTCCGCTAAAAATCAGCCGCGCCTTTGCTTCGGGATGTCACGATTTGCTTTCTTCAGTGGCGCGCACTTCACATGAGGTGCCTCAAGACGCGTGGATGCGCCCTGAAGGATGCGTGGGCGCGGTCGCAGTCGAGGGCGGGGTGCTTTTGCTCTCCGAAGACGGCGAAATCGCGCAAGTCGAGGATCATCCTGTGTGGATGCAGAGGTCTCGCATCGCCGCTCCTTATGACCCCGACCTCGCGCGTGGCGCGTCCCACTGGCGCGCGTTCCTGGACGAGGTTTTCGGGACCGATAATGAGGGGATGGCAAGGCAACAAGCGGTTCAGGAGTACGTGGGCGCCACGGTTTTCGGTATGGCTCACTCTCTGCAAAAGATCCTGCTCCTGCGCGGGGAAGGGCTGAACGGCAAGGGCACGTTGATGAGGGCCATTTCCCGTCTCATCCCGGACCACGCACGCGTTGCAGTGACGCCACAGCAGATGAAGGACACCTCAAGGGAAGGGATGCATCTCCTTCTGACCGCGCGGTTAAACTTGGTCGGAGATGTGGACAAAGGCGATTTGGTCGAGACCGGCCTTCTTAAAAGGGTCACAGGCGAGGATGAGGTCTCTTTCGGCGTGAAATACGAGCCGGAACCCAGGAGGGGAACCGTCCGTTGCGGACATATCTGGAGCATCAACGCGTACCCCGCCGTGCGTGATCAAAGCGCGGGATTCTGGCGCCGTTGGCACATCCTTCGTTTCGACCGCTCTTTTGCAGGCAAAGAAGATCCCGGCCTCGAATCCCGCCTCGCACGCGACCTTCCCGCCATCCTTGCTTGGGCTGTCGAGGGGGCGCAGCGTCTCATCAAGCAGGGCATGCGCCTCACGACACCCGTATGCCATCACGAGGAGATGGCAACGTGGCGGGTCGAGACGGACTCGGTGCGGGATTTCGCGGTCACGCATGCGGATGAGGAAGCACGAACGCGTGTTGCCCCCGCATATTCCGCTTACCGTGCCTGGTGCGACCGCACGGGGCGGCACGCAAAAGGCCAGCGCGCCTTTGAGCAGACGATGAAAGAGTGCGCCGATGAGGGGCTTGTGGTGCGGACCACCGGGGGGAACCGCGTCGCGTATGGCGTGGTGACCTTCTTGGCTGAACCCGTGCGCGACATGCCCACGCATCCGCCTGAGTTCACGCACATGAAGACGGTCGAGCGACGCTCATTGGTCGATGACCTCAAGGACACCAAGCCTGCACCCAAGACCAAGCCCAAGCCACGGCGCGATGCGGTGGCGGTCCTGCTTGCTGATGAGATGGCAGCCCTGAAGTCAACGCCCAAGCACAAGGCCCCCGCGCCCGACCACGGCGCGAACGATGACGCGGAAGACGATGGCGAGGTCGATGGAGAGGTCCTCTTCCTTCGCCACATCGGGATGGATGGATGAACACCAACCAACCCCCCTCCCCACAACCAGGGGAGGGGCCGTCTTACCTATGGTCAGTTTTTACGCCTACCCGCCCTTGTGGTAGCAGAGAGGTGAGGCACCCCCTAAAGACCACACGAGGACACCATGACGAACACACACCGCCTCCAGGTCGTCACCTTGGAGCGCGTCGATGATGACGAGGATGATGGCAAGCTCATCCGCCTGAGACCGTCCCTGAGCGCACTCGGAGAGGTCACCGATGTAGAGACGATGGCTGCGTTCCTTGGCGTGCATCACAAAACTCTGAGAGCCCACATCGCCATGTACAAGTCGCGCCCCGACCTCGACCCTCCCGGAGTCATGCGGATAGGCCGCGCGATGCGTATCAAGACCGCCACCTTCCTTGAATGGCTCGAAGATGGCTCGCCTTGACCGTGGTCCCGTAAAGGACACCTCCCGTCAAAGAATACCTCCATTTTCCCCCTTGACCGCGTGATCTTGGGTGTGATCAGGTTGGGACCATGGTCCCGTTTCTCATACGGGATTTGGGACCATGGGATAGATCACCGATCGAGACACGATCGAACAACCCTAGCAAGGAGAGATCACATGATCACGCTGCGGAAACGCGGGGAGAAGTGGCAGGTCGATTTTTACTTTGACCATCCGCTCACAGGGGAGCGCATCCGCTTCAAGAGGATGTCCCCGTACACGAACAAGACCTATGCCCGTAGCTGGGGCCATGACCGGCTCGCGGAATGCATCGACAAAAGCTGGTGGGAGCGTCAAACGCGGTCCGAAGACCTCGACCGTGGCGATGACGTCCCTTTGCTCAAGGATTTCGTGGAGTCGGACTTCATCCCCGCCTTGCAAGCGAGTGTGAAGGACAGCACGCTCGCCACCTATCGCGCGCGTCTCAACATTTGGATCATCCCCCATCTCGGGGACACGCGCTTGTCACATGTCTCGAAAGGGGACGTGGATGACATGATCGCTGCCATGCAGGATGCAGGACTCACAGACAAGTCCGTGAAGAACTGCTGTGGCGTCCTGTCGCGCTTGTACAGGGAGGCAATCGAGAGGGAGGTGGTCGCCACCATGCCGAAGATCCAAGCGCCTACCGTGGCCTACAAGGGGCGCCCCGATTATTTCACCAAGGAAGAGGTGAAGCGCATCCTGCGCGAAGGTGAGGCCGAACCTGCCATCACCAACATCCTCCAACTCGCCGTCCAGACGGGGATGAGGATGGGCGAGTTGATGGCCCTTGAGTGGCGCGACATCGACTGGCGGGCAGGCTTAATCGGGGTCCGCCGAAACAAGGTCCAAGGCAAGATCACGACCCCGAAGAATGGCAAAGGTCGCGACATACCCGTGAGTGACGACCTCATCCAGCAGATGAAAACCTGGAGGGCGGAACAGGACCCGCCCTCATCGTTTGTCTTCGCGAAAGATGGGGACAGCATGACGAAATGGATGGTGTATGACCCTCTTGCTCGCGTGTACGAACGGGCTGGCATCCCGCTTCACAAGGGGCGCGGCTTGCACATCCTTCGCCACACTTACGCGACGCACGTGGCGGACTCAGGCATCCCTATCAGGACGCTACAGGAGATCCTGGGACATGCGACACTGGATATGACGATGCGATATGTGAAGGTCACTGAGGAGTCAAAGCGTCGCGCTGTATCTGCGATGTCCTTCTTGACCGAATCTGACGACGACGAAAAGTGAATCCTATGATCACCAGCTCAGTAAGCCATCATGCGCCCTTACAGGACTTCCGGGATTGGGACCACAAATGAATGGCGTGGTCCCATATACGTCCCAATCTTATCTTACAATGTGCAAAACTCAATGATTTCAATGGGTTAAGTAGTGCCCCCTCCGGGACTCGAACCCGGACTGGATCGATTTTAAGTCGACTGCCTCTGCCATTGGGCTAAGGGGGCGCGGCCGCCACGTCGGGCAAACCGGAGGGAGTGGTAGCATCTCTTCGACCTGCGAGCAATCGGGTTATCACCGCTCGCGAGATCGCCTCGTCCTTAACCTGTGATGCAGAAGCCTGTGATCGAACCTGCGCTCATCCCGCAAGCGTTCGAACAGCACTCCGAATGCTCCGTGCACTCATCGCCGCTGAGCTTACAACTGTTGGAGTTGTTCGGGGTGTTGTTGCCAGGATCGTTGTTCATGTCGCTCTTGCCCGGATCACAGATGCCCGAGTTGCACGCGCCATTGCAGCAATCCTGATCCGTCACGCAGCCCATCCCTCGCGGCGTGCATTGGGTCAGCGAGCAGCCCTCGTCCACCTCGCCATCGCAGTCGTTGTCGACGTAATCGCACTCCTCCGCGCTCGGCGTGCAGCTCTCGGGGCAGCCAAACTTCACGCGAAGTCGGGTCTCCTCGATCGAGGTGTCGCGCAGGTTCTCACAGGTTTGCCCCGAGATGATGATCGAGTTCGAGCCCGGATCATAGGAGACCTCGGGGTCAGCGCCGGTGGAGTAGTACTCGGTCTGGCCATCGGCCGTGATCTCGACCCACATGTTCGCGCTCGCGTCCTGGGGCGTCATGTCGAGTTGGAAGGTGCAGCCGATGACTTGCCCGGTGATGACCTGGAGCGCTTGCAGCAAGGACTGCGTATCGCTCGCGGTGTAGGCGCTGCTGGTGCCGCCGCTCTGCGCGTAGTCCTGGAGCTTCTGGATGTTCGCCGCCGAGCCAAACCCGACCGCGTAGGTCTTGATCCCTTCGCTGAAGAGCTGCTGGACCTCCGAGAGCGCGCCCTGGTGACCGGGCACCGAGCACTCCAGGATCTGGCCGTTGAGGTTGATTCGCTCGGTCGCTTCGCCGTCGGTGATCAGGATGACTGCCTTGGGCCTCGCTGCGTCGAACTCATCGCCAGGAAGGTCGAGCCACCCGCGCAGGCGCACATCCTGGAGCGCGGTGCCCGTTGGCGTCGCGCCCGCAGGGAAGACGGACGCGTAGGCGGATTGAACCTGCCCCGAGGAGTGCTCGCCGAGAACCAACGCCTGCTGCGAGGAGCAATCGAGCGTCGAGTTCGAGTCACTCCCTGGGAAGTACGAGATCCCCAGGTTGGCCTTGTCCGCGAGCTGGTTCGCCAGCTCGTCGAGCGCCGCCGTCGAGAGCGCCCAGCGGCTCACCGGGCGGTAGTTCTCGCGGCAGTTGAGGTAAGGGTCCATGCTCGTGTTCGGCGGCGTATAATCCGGCTCCCAACACATCGAGTTGGAGCGGTCGATGATGAGCTGGATGCTCGGCTTGAGATCCTGGAACGCCGTCGTCGCCTCGCCGCATTGAGGTCCGGTGGGGATCTCCTGACACGCATCGCCGACGCCATCGCCATCCGAATCGCGCTGCGGCGCGTTGGGAATGGCCGGGCAGTTGTCACAATCATCGCCGACGCCATCGCCGTCCGAATCGAGCGGTGAGCTGTTCGGGATGGTCGGGCAACGATCGCGAATGTCCGGGGTGCCGTCATCATCGGAGTCTTGTGAGGGGTTGTAGATCTCGAGCGAGGTCGCCTCGCACTCATCGCCCACACCATCCGCGTCCGCGTCAGCCTGCGATGGGTTTGCCTTCGAGGGGCAGTTGTCGCAAGCATCGCCGACGCCGTCAGCGTCGCCATCTCCCTGAGTATCGTTCGGTTTGACCGGGCAGTTATCCTGGCCATTGAGGACGTTGTCGCCGTCCTGATCTCCACTTGGATCGAGCCCCGTCGCGCCGTTGCTCTGTTGGTTTGTCCCGGCGTTTGTCGCGGCGTTGTCGTTGTTGACGAGCGAGACGTTGTTGCCGTTGTTCTCTTCACCGTTCGAGATCGGGTCGTTGCTGCAAGCGGGCAGGATCGCCAGGAGACCGAGGAGAATACATGGGGAGAGGACGCGTCGCATCGTGATCAGCTCCGTGAGTGGGGGGCCAGTTCGCTATCATGGCTACATCTTAGGGAATTTATGTGGCGGATGCTACTTTCGTAACCACTTCTCGCGTTCCTCGCGAGGGAGGCGGTCGGTGGTGAGCTCCTGGCGAAAGCGGAGCTTGTGGAGCGCGCTCTCGTCACCGCCCGTTTTTTCGAGGTAGGCGATGGCGAGCGGGTAGCATTCGAGCGCGAGCAGCGGGTGCTCCTGGCAGAGCGCCTCCGACATTTGTTCGAGGAGGTTGGCGATGTCGCGAGAGATCTGGCCGCTCTCCTCGAGCATGATCCTGGCCTTCTCGAAGTGCTCTCTCCATAAGGCTTCGTCGAACAGGATCGCGTGGCAGGTGGCGAGCGCCAGATGCACGGTGAGCAAGTAGAGCGTGTAGCCGAGGCGCTCGAGGTTCGCGCGTTGCTCCTCGAGGATCTCCCTCGCTTCCTCGACGCGGTCGGTCTCGAGCAACATCAGCGCGAGGGATATGGAGGGGAGGGCGCCCACGCCATGCTCGACCTCGGCGATGCGATCGCGCGAGTCGAGGAAGAAGCGCTCGGCGGCGTCATGGCCCCCCTGGTAGCGCGCGATATCCCCGAGGCGCATGTGCGCGAGCTCCACGCCAAGTCGGTTGCCGACCTCCTTGAAGTAGCGGATCGCGCGCTTGAAGGCGAGGGTGGCCTTTTCGTACTTTTCTTCCTGGGTGTAGGCGTAGCCGAGCGTCTCGTAGGCGGTCCCGAGCAGGTTGTCCGCGACAAACGGATGCTCCTCGCGCGAGATATCCCTGGTGATTTCGATGACCGAGCGCGCGTCTCGCTTTGCCTCGTTGGCGGCAAATTGCAAGGCGTGGATTTGCCCATAGAGCAAGAAGCAGCTCCCTAACCCGAGCTGGTCGCCGACCTCGGCGAAGCGCTCGCTCGCCAGATCACAGAAGTCCTTACTCTTTTGCGTCTGCCCCTTGAGGATGGCGAACTTGGCCCGGTAGAGGAGCACCTCTCCCTCGAAGGCGCTGCTCTCGAAGTCGTCGAGTGATTTCGCCAGCTGCTCGAGCAGCGCCAGCGCAGGGCGCACGCCGCGCGTGTTCAGGATGTGCGTGCTGCGCAAGAGGCGGATGCGTCCAACGCGCGTATCGGTCGGGGGGAGCTCGAGCTCGAAGAGGATCTCCTCGAGCTGGTCGAGGTATTGCTCGGCCTGATCGTAGTCATCGCGCAGGTGCGAGACCTGGATGAGATAGAACAGCGGCGCGATGGCGTGCTCTGTGGCGTTGGCTTCGATCAGGTGGTTGACGAGACGCTCCGGCGCGCCGGTGGCATCGCGAGAGTAGAGCGTGTCGATCATCGCCGCGCAGGCGCGGTTGAGCTGCTCCCAGTGCTCCTCTTCCTGGGCCTGTCGCATCAGGCGTTTGCGGATTTGCTCGTGGGTAAAGCTCCAGGAGTCTCGATCTGCGGTGGCGAATCCTTGCGTGATCATCGCGTCGACGAGCGCGCTCGGGATCGCCAGGTCGAGCTTCATGCAGGTGTGGCCCCACTCCTTGAAGGAGACCTGCTGCCCGAGCGTCGCGGAGACCTCGAGCACGAGGCGAATCTCTGCCTCGGTAAAGCGCGCGGAGCGCTGCTGCACGGTCCGCAACAACTGCGAGAGGCGCGTCCCCCAGAGTTGGTCCAGCGTATCCGGCAAGAACGGCGCGGTGCCCTCGCGCAGCGTGTAGCCGTTCTCGGATGGCGTGAGGATGTCGCGTTGAATCCACTCCCCGACCAACTGCACGGCGAACATCGGGTTACCACGCGAGAGGTCGAGGATCTTGTCCGCAAGCGGGTCTTCGAGCATCAGCAGCGCGTCGACGAGCTTGCGCTGATCCTCGTCCTCGAGCCGCTCCAGCTCGAGCGTGCGCAGTGATGGGACAGCGCACAGTTGCCCGATCAAGCGACGCGAGGCGGGGCGCACCGTCTGCGCGTCGTCGTTGATCGAGAGCATGATAAAGATCGGGAGATCGCGCGTCTGCGGTTCGGTCAACAGCAGGCGCACGCTCTCGAGCGTCTCGGTGCTCCAGTGCGCGTCATCGAGGAAGATAAAGACTGGTCGCTCGGCGCACAGATACTCGAGCAGGCGCGCGGTCACGATAAAGCGATCGCGCGGCGTGTTGAGCTGTGCGCGGGGGCCATCATCGGTGATGGCGGGGTTACGGCTCTCGTTCGGGTCATCGGGGAAGAGCAGCGCTGTTAACGAGAGCGTATCCAGGTCCGCCGTGGCGCGGTGCGTCGCGGAGGCGGTGAGGATGTCCTTGATGCGACTGAACGCCTTCTTGCGCGTGAGCCCGCCCGTGTTGAGCTGGCGCGCGATCATGTCCGAGAAGCCTTGCGTGGGCGGCGCCTCGGGCGAGTGATACCCGCGCATGATGATGGCCGAACCGACCTCGTGCGCGCGCTCGCCGAGCCATTGCATCATGCGCGTCTTGCCCACACCTGTGGAGCCACGGATGAGCACGGCGCGCGGTGAGTTCGAGCGGAACGCCTCGAGCATCATCTCCCAGCAGAGATCGCGCTCTCGCTCGCGCGAGACAAACGGGATCTCGCGCAGGCCGTAGAGCCCGAGGCCAGCGCCCATGAGTTGGATCGAGGGCGCCGGGGCACGTCGCCTGTGCCAGCGCGCAGGGGGCGGCGGCGCGTCCTTGTAGACAAAGAGCTTTCGATCAGGCTCGGAGTAGGTCGCGTCATCGAGCTGCGAGGAGTGCAGGTTGGCTTGCCCGAGCTGTGAGAGCAGATCGGAGTGGAGCGTGTTCTGGGTGGTGTGTTGAGGTTCACTCTCGAGCTCGAGGGTGAAGTCATCCATGGTCGGCGCGCCAGGGTCCGAGATCCTGTGTAGCGGCGTGCTCCGAAGCTGCGCGGTGCCTTCATTCCTGGCGGGCTCTCCCTCGGGCTCGGGGAGCTGCATCAAGGCCCAGGCAGCGTCCGCCGCGCGCTGGAAGCGATCCTGCGGGTTCTTCTCGAGCAGCCGCCGCACCCAATCCTCGAATCCATCGGGGACATTGATTTTGGAGGTGAACGGGGGGAGCTCGGCGGCGAGTTGCTGGTGCGCGATGTCAAAGAGATTGTCCCCTTCGAAGGGGAGGCGTCCGCAGGTTTGCTCGAAGGCGACGCACCCCAACGCGTAGAGATCTGTCCAGGGGCCAAAGTCGCGCCAGCGCCCGCGAAGTTGCTCGGGGGACATGTAGACGGGTGTGCCCGCATACAGCGTGGAGAGGTCGCTGGTGTTCTTGAAGACCGCCGGGTCCGAGATGTGCACGATGCCAAAGTCAGTCAGCTTGACGCAGGTTTGGCCATCCTCTCCTTCGGTCAAAAGGATGTTGTCTGGCTTCAAGTCGCGGTGGATCAGGTTGCGCGCGTGCGCGTGCGCGAGCGCGTTCAAAACCTCGATGAGCATCCACTTGAGCTGGCGCCAGGTGACGAGCCCGGAGAGCCCGGCGAGCGAGCCTCGCGTGGCGAGCTCCATGGCGATGTAGGGTGCGTTCGCCGTCAGGTTGGGGTGCGAGGGGGTCGCGAGCTCCTGCGGGATCTCGCCGTAGTCGAAGATGCGGATGATGCCCGGGTGCAGGAGGCGCGCGAAAGACTGGACCTCGCGCAAGAAGGACTGCCGGTGTTTTGCTTGTTTTGCTTGATCTTCGCGAAGGATCTTGATCGCGACCTGAACCTGTTGTTCACGGTGAACGCCAAGCCAAATCTCTCCCATTCCCCCTTCACCGATGACATGCAACAGGTCAAAGACGCCAAGTTGTAGAGGCGAAGATTCCATCAATCGTTTCGAGTCGTGATGGGAGCCGAGGTTTGAGAGTCCATGTTACGGCACCTGTGTGGGATTGTCACTCTCGCCATTCGATTCTTGCCGGGCGGAGCGGAAAAACCCTACGTCGACGTGGTGTTGATCCTTTGGATGAGGGTGAGGGGACTTTCGATACGGTGGAATCAGCGCGCAAACTTCTCGCGTCGTTTGGTGATTTCTTCACCATTCATGGTAGGATGCTCCATGCCACCTCGACAGGTCGCCTCGGCAATCCGAGCGCGAACACTCGCTCTGGCGCGCTATCGCCATCGCGAAGGGGGTATCACAAGAGGAAGGGCGCCGCGCTGCGTGCGTGCGCGCACCCCTCGAGTCCGAACGCATAACGAGACGGAGGAAGACCGTGAACGATCCGAACCAACCTTACGATCAAGGTGGAGACTGGGGTGCCGCTCCTGGCGCTGGCATGGGTGATGTAGGCGCATCCCCCGAGACGCGCCCGCCTGGCCAGCGAGGGCATGGTTTCGCAGACGGCATCGGCGGCCCGGATGACTCCACGCCGCTGATCCCCGATATCCAAATCAACACCAAGGTCTTCTTCTCGAGGATCAAGGGACCGATCCTCAAAACCTTCCTCGCCATCTCGGCGCTCAGCCTGATCGTGGCGGTCTTGAAGCTCGTGGTGAACGTCGCGCTCGGTCTGATCGGCGTGGGGCCAGCGGCCTACCAGATCACCGGGGGCCTGTTTAACATCCTGCTTCTGCTCGTCGGGATGCTCGTCGGCGTCTTCCAGGTCGCGCTTTATGTGCCCGCGCGCAACGCCATGATGATGAACACACCGGAGGCGCCAACCTCCATCGGCGAGGCGATCTCTCAGGCAAAGCCTGCCCTGGGGAAAGCCTTCTTGCTCGTGTTTATCACCTCGACCGTGATCGCTGTCGGTTCGGGTTGTTGCGGCATCCCTGGAATCATCGCCTTCTTCCTGCTGTGGCCCGCGCGCTACCTCGTGATCGCGCGCGGCATGGACATCTCGAGCGGCATCAACGCTTCGATGGATGTCGGCAAGAAGTACTGGCTGCTGATCCTCCTCATGATGGTCGCCATCTTTGTCATGGTGCTCGGCACGAGCATCATCCTGGGCATCATCGGCGCGATCAACGGCGCCATCGCCGTCGCGCTCATCTCCGCTCAATTGCCGCTCACTGCCATCGTGATCGTGTCCGCGATCCTCGGCTTTGGCGTGGACCTGATCAGCTGGGTTTTGGGCGCGCTGCTCGGCGTCGGCATGTGGTCTGTCGAGGGTGGCATCATGACCACGCTCGAGGCAGAAGAGTACGGTGAGCTCGTCGCTCCTTGATGCCCGGGCATCGCCTGGCAAAAAAGAAGCCGCCGAAAAATAATGCTGGATGGAAACAGACGACTCCAACCTCACAGCATTATTTTTCGGCGGCTTCTTTTTTGCGCCTCGCGCGGCCCGCGCAAACAAATCACTCGAGCGGCACGGGCGCCTCGGGGGTCTTGTAATACACCGAGATGGTGTGGCGCCCTTGCTGGTCGATGGCGAGGATCTTGTCGGTCGATGGGCCGCTCGTGATCAATTCACGCGGCGACAACTCCCGACCGTCGAGGATCACCTTCTCGATCTCCTCGCCGCGCCAGGTGCGAGGCACCGCGACGCCAGGAATCGCGCCCCCTTCGAGCGTGCGAGAGTTCGCGCCGAGCAGGTTGACCGAGATGGTCAACCTGCGCGTGGTCTCGGACCACTGGCTCGTCAAGACGGACTGGCGCCTCGCGTACAAAAACTCCAGAAACTCGCGCTGCGTGGCGACCCAGTGGTTGTGTTCCTTCGCCATCGAGAGCGCGTCGCGAAACCCGAGCAGGGCGCCTGCGCTCGGGTTGCGCTCCATCGCGTGCGCCGGGAGGTTGATGGCGATCGGTTGGTGAAAGTAACTGCGCGAGTTGACCAGAAATCGCTCCAAGCGCTCGCGCGTCAGGCTCTGCTCGTGGAGCAAGAAGGGTTGCTCCAGCAAGGGGAGCGGCAAGCCGCGCTCGTCCAGAGGATAGAAGGGGAACCCGGTGCCAAACAGGTAGCCAAACTCCTCCGCGCCGTTTGGACCAAAGCTCGTGTCCATCTTGATGCGCGCGGCGGCCATCTGCTCGAACGTCAGGCTCCAGTCATTGCCCCAGAGCGTCTCTTCGGTGTGCACGAGCCCGATGCGTCCGCGCTCTGCGGGGAGCAACCTGCTGATGGCGCCGATTTGCTCCTCGAGCGAGAGCTCCTGCGCGAGCGGCTTGAGCGCGCCGATGCCGATGGTGCGCGTGATTGGCGGCCTGGATTGACCTCGCACCCACAAGATGCCGAGGTCTGCCTCGGCTTGCTCGAAGAGTCCTGTTTGTGCGCTGTTGATGCGATCGGGCGCCACGAAAATCGTCGACGTGCCCTCTTGCTTGCGGTTCCAGTCGGCGTAGCCGATCGCGGCGCGCGTGTTCATCGCCGCAGGGTGAGACAGCAGCAGCGCCCCCGCGTAAGTCCCCGGATAATACCAGAGCTTCGGGATCGGTCTGGCGGTCGAGAAGTGCGCCAACAAGGAGCGCTCGAGCAAGTCCGAGAATGGAACGCGCGTGGTGCGCATCTTCTCGTCTGCGACGCGCGCCGAGGTCGGGATCAGCGTCTCCGTTCCACGGCCAAAGCGCATCTTTCCGGTCGGCAACCCCTGCTGCAATCCGGTCGAGGTGCAGCCCATGTCGAACAGGAAGGTGTAGACGCGGCCCTGGCCGACCTCGCGCAAAAGCACGCCAGGTTGGCTGTCGATCTCGACGAGCGTGGGCCCGCTCGGCCACATTTCTTGCTGCGGCGCCATCTGCAAGGTCCCGAGCAATGGCACTGACGGGAGGTGTTTTCGCGTCGGGCCATGCACGCCCAGACCTTCCGTCGAGGTGATGCTCTTTGCCTCGCGCTTCTTGGTCGACGCGCTCACTCCTGAGAGGCTCATCCACCCTTCGCCTGGCTGCTCGATGACGAGCTGCCCGCCGTTGCGGACAAAACCCGCGAGCGCCGAGACGCCCGTCGTGGGCATCGACTCGGCGACGCGCCTCGGGACAATGACGACGCTTCGTCCCGCGAGGATCTCTGGCGAGAGGTTGCGCGTGAGCGCGCTGGCGAAGCTCCCGTACTCCTGCCACAGGATGTTGAACCAGCCATAGGTGCAGTCGAGCTCGTCGAACTCCTTGGCCTCGGCCGAGGGCGCATCCGGCAAGAGCAACAGGATGTCCCCCTCGGTGCGATCAGGAGGGCGCGAACCATCGACGTGCTTCTCTTCGGCGGCGCGGTGATACGGGGTGCTCAGGAGCCAGTAAATCCCCAACCCCGCGCTGAGCAAGACGAGCAACAGGAAGTCCCAACGCAGCGAGCGCCATATGTTCGAGTGTGGATTCATCAGGGCGTATAATAGATGTCGATGGTGTTAAAGCCGCGCTCGAGCGGGACGAGCACGAGGTCGATGCCGATCAACGAGACGTGCCGCGCCTCGAGCTCCGCGCTCGATCCTTCCTTGCCCAACCGCTGGCTGCGTTGCCGCGCGCTCGAGTATGTATGCGTCCCGAGCCTCGCAGGGACCGTGAGCGCCATCCCCTTGGACTTGGCTTCGATGGTGATGCGCAGCAGCGTGGCGCGCTTCTTGGATGTCGCTTCGGGCGAGGGCTTGTTCTCTTGCTCCTCGAGCTCTTTCTTGTCCAGCGTCGGGATCTTGAACCCGGGCTTTGGCGCGTCGACCCCCTCGATGACGCGGCTGCGCATGTTCGACGCGCGGCGCGTGCGCATGAAGTTGTCATAGCGGTACGGGCTCGTCATGGCGTGTCCCGTGCGCTCGAGCTCGTCGAAGAGGTCGAGCCAGGCGCCAAAGCGCTCCATGTCAGGGTAATCCGCGAAGCTCGCGGGCTCCATGGCATACGTGATCGCCATGTGATGTCCTTGCTTGCTCGAGTCGAGCAGCTCGGTCAACGTCGGCCCCTCCACCGCGCGATCAGGAACCACCACAGGCAGCTCGCGCACCCCCAGCGGTGTTCCATCACTGCGCAGCGCCAGGAACGGGAACCCTGTGCCAAAAGCGTAGCCCGAGGTCCTCGGAAGCTCGTAGCTCGTGTCGACGCGAAGGTTCTCCTTGGCCATCTGGCGGAATGGTTCATCCCATCGCGTCGACCACCAGCCCCCCGCGATGCGGCACGTGCGCACGTAACTCACTGGCAGCGTTTGCTTGAGCTGCGCGATCTGCTGCTTGAGAGAGGTCGGGCGCGTGAGCGGCTCGAAGCCTGCGATTCCCATCGGCTCGAGTTGTTCGGAGGGGGTGCCTTGCATCCTCCAGAGGAGGCCGATGTCGCCCCCTTTACGGTGGATGGTGGCGGCGCCCGCGGCGGTCAATCCTGCGTCCGTGGTGGTCAGCAGCGAGGAGACGCTGCCGCGCTCGAGCTCGTGGTCGAGCATCCAGGCGCCCCCATCCCCGAGCTGCTCGTCCTGGTGAATGGCGAGCACGACCCCCTCTCTTGCATCGGGGAAGGTCCACAGCGTTGGCCCTGGCGCGAACTTTAGCAGGACGCCATGCACCATGTAACGCTCGAGCAAATCAGCGTAAGGCACCGGCGCGCCCTCGAGCTTCTTGTCCATCACGAGGTCCGAGGGTTGCGGCGTCTCGTGCTCGCTCGGTTGGCGCGCCGAAGGCGCGACCTGAAAGTCAGGTTTGTTTGGTTTGCCCTGCTGGAGCGCCGTGAGCGCCTCTCCGTAGTCGAAGTCGACCGTGATCACATGCCCCTCGCCGACGCGGTTCGAGTAAACCACCGGCGCGCCATCGATCGAGAGCATCGTGATCGAACCTTCGCGCGCTCTTGTCGATCCGATGTAATCGGTCGAGAGCGGGATCTCTCGGATTTGCGTCTGGTAAGGCTCGGGTAGATCCTTGGCGAACGTGAACTGTTGCCCGCGTCGCTCGCCAGCGCGCCCATCAGCGGCCCACGCTTCTCTCAACGCGCCGCCAGGGCGCTCGACGACGAGCAGGTTCCCCGCCTCGACGTGTTCTCGCAGCCGCGCCATGAGCGCGTCCGGGACCTGCGCGCTCACGCTCGAGGTCAGGATCACGATCCTCGACTCCCCGAGCACCTTGTGCGAGAGCGAGCGCGGGGTGGCGATCGTCACCGGGCCGACCTCTTGCTCGATGGTGTTGATCCAGGCCGCGCTCCAGTCATGGCGATCGAAGTCGCCTCCCTGGTGCTTTATCGCGTCGTAGTCGATGACGATGATGATGTCCGCCTGCGCCTCGCGCGAGATCTCGTTGCCCTCGGAGAGCTGCGGGTCGATGTCGATTTGCCAGGGGTTCGCGCGCAAATAAAAGAGGCCAAAGGTCGCCAGAACGAGCGTCCAGAGGAGGATGCGCGTGGCGGTGTGGCTTCTCGGTTTTCTGCGCAGTTCGATCTGCATCCAGGTTCTCTCGTGCTCCTCGCCGCGTACACTCGCGCGAGGATGCCTCACAATAAGGATGAGTTTTGCTATGCGTTTCGTGCCGTATCACGGCGCAACGTGAGCGCCTTCTTCGATCCCTGGAGCGCGTCGATCGCGTCGGCCACCGCGTCGAGCTCCTCCCGAGGTCCTCCCTGTAACATCGGGACCTCCTGATTTTCTTCTCCCAACACCATCACCAGCGCGTCTTCGCGAAGCTCGAGGAAGGCGACCTCGTCCAACGAGACGCTCTCTCTTGATTTGCGCGAGACAAACGAGAGCTCCTGGTTCCCCATCGAGAGCTCCCAGTGCTCGGCGCGCACCAGGCGCGAGATCCCGAGCGCGGTCCCCAACAGCATACCGATGGCTGCGATCGAAGCCAGAAAGAGCCACCCACCTGTCGGATCGTTCTCTCGGTAGTTGCCGATATAATCAGGGATCAGGAAGGCGAGCATCATGAAGGTCGCCGCGATGGAGACAAACAGAAAGCGCTTGAACGCGGCGATCTGGCGAGCGCGTGGGGTCTCGCCAAATCGAAGGATGCGCCCCTCGCGTTCAAAAAAATATCGCTTCTGTTCGCTCACGTTCCTGCTTCTTCTCGCTCGTCCCGACCCAAAGGGCGGCAACACTCTCACTGCTCGTGGTTTGTCGCAAGCGCTTTGCACAGCTCACCAGGAGCCGGGGGTAATCTTTAGCGTTCGAGCCAGCGCGTCAAGGCGCGCGCTTCGCTCGTGGTCACGTAATCTGGCCTGTAGACCTCGATCGCATCGAGCGTCTCGGGCACGATGCTAAACATCCACAGCCCGAGCGACCATCCCCGTGACTCATAGGCGCGGATCGACGCGTGCCTTGTCCAGTGCGGGTGCACCGAGGCAAAGTCGATCCCTGCCTCCTCGGGGAAGGCATCGATCGGTTGCGTCTGGCTATCGAGCGGCTTGGGGACGCCCGCGAGCACGCCGAGGCGCGCGGTGATTCTGTCTCCATCACGCAAGATCTGGAACCCTTCATCCTCGGAGAGATCGATCAGGAGCGCGGGATCAAACGAGGTGAAGATCACCTCGAGTTGGTAGTTCGACACAGCAGCGCTCGCGGCGAGCCGTTGGGCGATGTTGACCGCGCACCCGACGTGTTCGAGGCGTTGCTCCTCGGTGTGCTTCTCCGACTTCGACGTCCCCACGTGCCCCTTGAGCTCGACCAGGACACTGAACCTGTCCGCGCTGCGCGTGATCGGCTTCCCTTGCAGCGCGCGCGCCTCGAGGTGTTGGGTGATGATGTTGACGGGGACGTCGAAATCACTGGCGGTCTCGAGGTTGTTCAGGTCGTGCGCGAACAGGCACCGCTCCTCCTCGCCAAACCAGAACGTGTCGATCTCGACGCCGTCAATAAGCGGGCGATCCTCGTCGTCGACTAGCTCGAGTGATTCTCGCAACGCCGCCGGGGTGTCGTCCTCGTCGATGTCTGCGGGCTCGACGCAGTTGGCGTTGTGGCAGATCACGCGCGGCGAGTAGTCGCCCACATTGCTCGAGCATCCCGCGCTCACGCTGGCGAGCAGTGAGAGCGCTGCCAGCGCGGTCATGTTCGTGTGTGTGTGCTTGTTCATCAAAACACCCCCAGCTGGAAGTCATAACGCGCGAACATGGCGAAGTTGACCAGATCCAGATAACTGCGCGCCGAGCCAAAGGAGAGCGTCTCGGAGGGGAGCCCTCCGCCATGCTTCACGGTCGCCATCGCCAGCTCGAACCCCCATTGCCCGCGCAACCTGCCATCGAGGAACTCCGGCAGCGCGAGCCCCACGCCCATGAGCAGGTTTTGCTGGAACTGCCTGCCATCGACGAGGCCAATGGTCGTCATGCGCCATCCCGCGTAAGGGTGCACCTTCTTTGGCGTGAAGAAGAAGATAAGGTCGGTGCTCGATTGCTTGTCGAAGACAAACATCGGGTCAGCGATCAGCAAGACCTCGAGCTTGGGGAGGCGAAAGCCGACGTCGACCCTGAGCGGGTGCACCCCGAGATCGGTGCGCAGGTTCAAGCCAAACTCGAGGAAGCCTTTCTTCTCCGGCGCGGATGCATCGATCGATTTATCGGGTTGCTCCGGTCGTGGAGGATCTTCGCCCATGGCTGTGGCGGGGACCAAAAAGAGGAGGGAGGTCAGCAAAAGCAGCGCGAGTGATTTCTTCATGGCGTTTGTTTTTCAAAGGGTTGCACAGATGTCCTGCGAGCAAAGATCGATGGTGTATACCAGAACTGCGCGCGCGACCAGAATGGTGCGCGTGGAATCCCTATGGCGGGTGACAGAGGATGGAGGTCGAGCGTAGGAGGTGGTAGGGTGTCCACAGCCCTGGAATGTCGACGCGCTGTTTTCTCGTTCTTGATCGCGTCGAGGGCGCGTCAATGTTGATCATCGCGCTCGCTCCAACACCAGCTCCTCCTCGAGGTCTCTTCAGAGATGACACGTCGCGCCCAACGTTTTCTCACCCGCGCCCTCGCGGCCGCCCTTATCATGGGCGCCGCGACCTTCCCTCCGACCTCACGAGATGCCTTCGCGCAGGATGATGACTGGTCAGTCGATGGAGGAGACGCGCGCACGAAAGAGATCATGCGCCGCTACAAGGTGCTGCTCGAGAAGAACCCCTCGGAGGGGTTGGCCTTCAAGAAGCTCGTCGAGATGGCGGGCGGCGGCAAGGGGCTCGACCGTCTGATAAAGGAGTATGAGGGCAAGGCAGAGAAGAACCCTGACAAGCTCAACTATCGATTGATCCTGGCGCATTTGCTCAAGCAGCGAGCGCGATACGAGGACGCGCTCGCGTCGTATACGCGCGCGCTGGAGATCGATGACAAGAGCGCCATCGCTTATCTGGGCCGCGGCGAGTGTCTGATGATGCTCCAGAAGAACGCCGAGGCGACCGCGGACTACGAGAAGGCGCTCGCGATGTCGAGCGATCGCGCGGCGAAACAGGACATCCTGCGAAAGCTCGCGGACCTGGCGTTCGCACAGCGCGACTGGGAGGCGGCGCAAGGTTACTACGATCGCCTCGTCGAGCTCGATCCTCGCAACGAGTTTTTGCGCATGGAGTATGCGCAGGTGCTCGTCAAATACCGTCGCTATGACAAGGCGCTCGAGCAATACGAGGAGCTCGTCAAGATCGCAGGGCGCGATGTCAAGGCGCGCGCCACGACCATGCGCGACATGGGCGACCTCTACGAGAAGATGGGCGAGGATGACAAGGCGCTCGCCACATATCGCAAGGCGCAGGGGTATGTGAAGCCTTCGAACTGGCTCTACAACGAGCTCGAGCAGCGCATCATCGGCGTCTACCGTCGCACCGATCGCCTGAAAGAATACGCCGATGACAAGGCAAAGAAGTGGCGCAGCCCATCCTATGATCAGGCCATGATCCTCGCGGGGCTCTTCGATGAGCTCGGCGATGAGGATAAAGCCTTCGACTATTACAAGCGCGCCTCGAGCAAATCGAGCCGCTCGATCGATCCTCGCGTCAAGATCATCCAGATCCTGCAACGTCGCGGTGATAACGATGGCGTCGTCAAGGCTTACCTTTCGCTGATTCGCGTGGCGCCCTCGCAAGCGCGCTTTCAGTTCGATCTGGCAAAGCTCTACTACCGAAACGGCGATCAGAAGGAGGCCGAGAAGCTGCTCTCGCGCATTCGCTCGCGTTTCAAGCGCGCTCCGGACGTGCTCGTCCAGCTCGCGGACACCTACATGCGCCTTGGCATGCGCGACCAGGCGCTCGATGTCTACAAGCAGCTCGTGCGCACCGATCCTCGCAACGAGGTCTACCTCACGAGCCTTGGCGAGTATTACTACCAGAATGGCGAGACGCAGAAGGCGATCGAGACGTGGGAGAGGCTGCTCGGATCAAACCTCCCCAAGCCTGAAGCTCACGCGCAGCTGGGGCTCGTTCTGATCGAACACAACATGGTCGAGCGCGGCATTCGCCACTATGAAAAAGCCCTCGAGCTCGCGCCGAATGATCCTGAGATCCGCCGCGGGTTGGCGATCGCTTACGAGCTCGGTCGATACTGGAATAAGGCGGTCGAGACCTGGGAGAGCCTGATGGTCGAAGGCTCGCCAGACTCCATCGTCGCCGAGGCGCGCGGTCGCATCATCAACATCTACAGGCGCGACAACACGCTGCGCACCAAGATCCGCGAGTTCAAGGAAGCCTTCGAGAAAGATCCTCCTGACATCGAGGCGGGGTTCTTCCTTGCCGAGGCTTACAGCAAGCTCGGTGAGACGGAGAAGGCGGAGCGCACCTGGAAGCAGATCATCGACGCGGATGGCAAGGTCGACGAGAAGGACATCGCGGCGTTGATGGAGCTCGAGAAGGTCTACACGCAGCGCTCCGAGAACAAGAAGGCGATCGCGATCTTGCAACAGCTCGCCGAGCTTCGCCCGGCGCGCTCCAAGGATTACTACCACCGCATCGCCGAGCTCTCCTTGAAGACCTACGAGGAGGATCAGGCGATCCGTTATGCCAAGCTCGCGCTCGAGAAGAACCCGGACGATGCCAACGCGCACGCGCGGCTGGCGGATGTTTACGCCAGGATGCAGCGCATCGACGAGGCGATCGCGTCCTATCGCGTGGCGCTCGACCTCGACCCGAGGGCGTTTGGCGTCTACTTCTCGCTCGCCGAGTTGTTGCTCGAGAAGGGGCAAGAAGAGGAAGCCTCCAAGCTCTATCAGGAGATCGCCAAGAAGGCGGTCGACGAGGCGATGGTGTTGATCGCGGCGAGGCGCGCGATGGCGCTGGCGCAGACCACGGAGCAGCTCGAGGCGCTCGAGATGGAGCTCGCGCCGCTGGTGTTCAAGTCACCGCCCATGCCCGTTTATCGCAAGGTGATGCTCGAGATTTACGGTCGCCTGACGGCGCCCTTGATCGCGCGTCGTAACTTTGGCGCCGATCTCGACGAGATCGAGCGCAACCACCTCGACTCACTGGCCGGTCGCGCGTTCCCGATCCTTATGGACGCGGTGCAATCAAATGACATCGGGCAACGCCAGCTCGCGGTGCGTATGCTCGGGGAGCTGCGCGCGCCCAACGCCGGGCTCGCGCTCGCGCGGATGGTCAACGACGAGCGCGAGCAGCTTCGCTTGCTCGCGGCTGTTTCGGTCGCACAAATCGGTGACGAGCGCTCCGCCGAACCCTTGCTTCGTGCGTTGGAAGATTCCAACCCCGCCGTGCATGACGCGGCGGCGTGGGCGCTCGGCAGCGTCGGCGGTGATAAGAGCGTCAAGGAACTCACCAAGATCCTCGGTGGTGGGAGTAACTCACGCCTTCAGTCTGTCGCCGCGCTCTCGCTCGGGCGCATCGGCTCCAGGCGCGCGGTGCCTGCGTTGCTCACGAGCTTGGAGGCGTCGAAGCTCCAGCGCTACAACGACTCGCTGGCCGTTTCGGTGTCCTATTCGCTCGGGCTGCTCGGGGATACGCGCGCGGTCGAGCCGCTCGCGGACGTGCTCCAGAAGTCCAATGGCGCCGCAGGGGACGCAGCGGCGTGGTCGCTCGGGCACCTTGGCAACAAGCGCGCAGTGGAGGTGTTGTTCGATGCCTACTGGAGCGGCGATCGCGCGCAGCGCAACCGTGCGCGCCGAGGTCTTGTCTGGCTGGCTGTTGGCAAGGAGAAGGTCGGCGAGGATGACCTCTACCGACGGATGCTCGCCGAGTCCCGGTTTGTCGATGATCGTGACATGAGCTTCCACGCGGACAAGCTGCTCGACTCGCTCATCGACGAGGTGACCTTCACGCCGATGGTCGACCCGAGCGCGATGGTCGCCAACAACATCGACACCATCGCATCTGTCGCGCGCGCCAAGCTCTCTGGTGATTCGAGCGAGGTCAAGGCGCTCGCGCTCGAGGATCTGACTCGACCCGAGCTCCTGCTCGGGCTCGGGGTTTCACAGTCTCCTGAAACCGTGGATACAGCGCTTCGAGGTGTGCTCAAGACATTGCACCCGGAGTTGCTCGCGGCGGTGAGGTCGGAGTCCGAGGAGGACCCACGGATCGTGCGCGCGTCGCTCGTGCTGCTCGGGTTGTTGGGAGACAAAAATGACCTGGAGCTGCTGCTCCAAAAGGCCGCAGACAAGGACCCGACCATTCGCAGAGCGGCTATTCATGGGCTCTCGCTCGGGCACGCGAGCAAGGATCGCGCGCACGCGACGATGGTCAAGGGGCTCTCGGACGAGGACTTCTCGGTGCGCGCGGCGTGCGCCAGCGCGCTCGGCGGGATCGGAAAGGGGAGCGCCAACAAGAGCGTCACCGATGCGCTCGTGGCGAGGCTCATGGACGATTACATCTCGGTTCGCGTCGAGGCCGCCAGGTCACTCGGTCGCCTCGAGGCGACCGCCGCGGTCCCCAAACTGATCAGCGCGCTCGAGGATTCGTCGAGAGATGTGCAGCGCGCCGCGCTCGCCGCGCTCGCCAGGATCGACGATCCAAAGGCGCGCGCCGAGGTCGCCAGGTTCAAGAACCACTCCGATTGGCGCTTGCGCGAGGCCGCGTCTGGGAAGATGAACTGAGACACAGAGCAGCCCTTGGCCACGTTTGGAGATATTCGATCCTTGCTCCAGGCGCCTCCTGACGAACAGACGTGGGGGGCGCTCGTCCAGGCGCTCGAGACCTTTCAGGGGAGCCAGGGCCTCGGGGATGTGATCTCTTATTGCGAGAACTTCCTCGCGCGCTGGCCCGAGGAGTTCTCCAGACCAGCGCCGTCGACATGGGCGAGCTCCTTGCTCGCTGGCGAGGACACGCCGCACCTGCGGCTCGTGACACATCTCGCGATCTCGGGTCGCAAACTTGGCCCTGAAGAGTGCCGCGCGATCGTTACTTGCCCCCACCTCGCGCAGCTCACCTCGTTGTCCTTTGCTCATGGCAAGATCACTTACAACGGGATGCGGTTGTTGGTGGCGTGTGATCGCTGGCGCTCGCTGCGCGAGCTGCGCATGGTCGACTGCAACCTCGGAAAGAAGTCGGGGAACCTGCTGACGCAGGCTCCATTTCTGGAATACATCGAGCGCCTGGACCTCTCGGATAACCACTGCAAGGACGCCGTGCGCAGCATCCTGAGCGCGCATCAGATGGGGAAGCTCACGCACCTGACTCTCAGGAATCTGGCCATCATGCATGGGCTCGAGCCGATCGTCGAGCGGGAGCGTTTTGGTACGCTAAGGTATCTCGATCTAAGCGGAAACATCATCCGCGGAAACTTCACGGCCAAGCTCTCGACCACGGCACATTTGGCTAACCTCGAGTACCTCGACCTCTCGGGATGTCGGTTCTGGGAGACCTGCGCCATCGCCCTCGCGCAGTCGCTTTATTTGACCTCGCTCGAGCACCTCGACCTCACGGGCACGATCGTTGGCGTCAACGGCACCTACATGCTCGCGCGCTCGCCGAACGTGTCGAAGTTGAAGTTTTTTGGCCTCGCGCCGCGAAGCCACCCCGAAGAGTGTTATCGTTACATCGTGGACTCCGAGTATTTCCCCGCGCACATTCGCAGCCAGTACGCCGCGAAGCTCGAGCGGTGATTCCATTTAAGTGTGTTTAAGTCGCCGTCTCCTCGTCGGTTCCCTAAGTTTTGTTTGTAACGAAGCAGAAGGGATGGGGGGTGAAAAGAGCACCTCTCTTTGGAATCCAGAAGAAGGAGTCGACGATGAGCGAGCAATTGGAAGGGAAGAGCGAGGGGATGGCATTTATGCCAGAGCAGGAGTACCTGACCGCGACGGAGTTGGCGTCGACGATGAGCGCTGCCGAGATCGAGAAGCTCAAGTCGAGCGCCACGATCAAGGCGATCCTGTATGTCATCGGCGCGCTCTTTATGGGGGGGATTGCTGTCATGGGTGCGCTCGCGCTCGTGGTGGGGGTCATCAAGGTCGTCACCGCGAGCAATGGAACTATCGACTTCGGCTACATCGGCATCGCGATCTTCTTTGGCGCGCTGACGCGCTATTGCACGCAGAAGGTCAGGCACTTCAAACTGGTCGTGGAAGAGGCGGAGGAGGCGTTGAAACTCTCTGCTGCGATGCCTGCCACAGAGAGCATATAAACGGAGCACGGCGTGGGCGAACCTCATGAGGATACGAGCACGGCGATGATGGCTGTCGGCGATATGGATAGCTTGGCGCTCGAGAAGCAGCGCCAGGTTGCCCATGTCGTGGTCTATAGCGGCCTTAGCTTGCTCCTGGTGCTTCCGGCGTTCCTCTTTATCGTCATGTTCATGGTGCTGATCGCGATGCTCTTGGCGGGGGCTTATGGTTACCTGGTCGGTGGCGCGATGCCCATGAGCGTGGATCTGTTTTGGGAACTGGCGGTAGCACTCCTCGGTGTGCTCGCTCCCATGGTGATCTTTATTGTGGGCACCCTCAAGTTTGGAAGGAGCGCTCGCAAAAGCGCGTTGGAGTACAAGGAGACGCAGCGAATCATCGCCAAAGCGCGTCATATGCTCGAGGCGCAAGGTGGCGAGGTCTCGCTGATCGCTGAAGATGCTGAGGGTGGCGAGCTCTCGATGCTCGAGGGCGAGAAGGGCGCCTTGTCCGAGGTTGAGCGCATGTAAGTGGAGCGTGGTGTGAACGATTCTCACGATGAAGCGGACACATCGATGCTCGTCGGCGGCGATGTAAACAGCCTGGCGCGCGCGAAGCGAAGCCACGGCGTGCACGCCGTTGTTTATGGCGCGGTCAGCGCGCTCTCGCTCGTTCCAACCGTGTTCGCCATCCTGTTCTACCTGTTTCTGATCGCGATGGTCGTCATGGGAGTCTATGGCAACTTCCTGGGCGGCCCCACGCTGATGCCGATGAGTGCGTTGTGGGGGATCATGCTCGCGACCATAGGCGCGTTGTGTCCGTTGGGGTTGACGATCGCCATCACCGTCGCTTTCAGCAAGCGTACACGCGCGAGCGTTCTGGAGTACGCCGAGACAAGCCGAGCGCTCGTCGAAACACGCCACATGCTCGAGGCGCAAGGTGGCGAGGTCTCGCTTATTGCTGAAGATGCTGAGGGCGGCGAGCTCTCGATGCTCGAGGGTGAGAAGGGCGCGTTGAGTGAGCCCCTCGGTGATTGACCTCGGCCTTCGTTGCGGGGCATTTCATGGACGGCAGCGCGCGTTTGTCTGTGACTCGACCTCGACTACTGACTTCGACTTTCAGGGTTGGTTTTGGGATTTGGAATGCAGTCGACGGTTTGGGTGTGTCAGAGATGTGTCGGCTGGCAACGAGTCAACGCACACGAGCACTTCTGTTTCAGGTCTGTTTTTGGGTGAGTGCATTGGATAGAGGAGAGCTGTCTCGAATTGACAAGACGCTGGGGCCTATCAGAGACCTTCGTGTTTTGAGGAGCATGAAGAACCGCAATCGAACAAGCGTGTTCTTTTTTGTCGGGATCATGCCATTTGTGGTGGCCCTCATGGTGGCGCCGCCGCTCTTGCTCTATTTCTACCCTGGGTGGCCTCCCGAGCTGTTGGGACTCGTTGGCTTGTTCGAGGCGTTCTTGTTGGCAATCCTGGTCCACGGTGTTCGCAAGACCAGGAAACATGGCAAGGAGTACATCGAGATCAGCGAGACCATCCGGGTGCTCACCGAGCACAGAGATGCGACCGCAGGAGAGATTTCTCTGGTTGCCGCTGATGCGAGCGGCGGCGAGCTCTCGGTGATCGCTGGCGAGGAAGGGGCCTTGACCGAGGCCAAGGGCGATGATTTTGGGGCGTGAACCACCGACGACACCCCGCGGGATCTGGCGCGCTATTTGAAGATACTCCGACAAAAAAGAAGGCGCATGCGATGTTCGCATGCGCCTTTGTCGTGCTTTGACGTCTTTCAAATAGCGCGCCAGATCCCGGCGGCCGCAAAGCCTTCACACCTTACGGCGGTCCCGGCGAAGGGACCAGGGGGATCAAGGTCACAAGGAGAGCAGCATCTCGCGCACGGCCTTTGCCGCGAGCACGTTGGAGCAACCGGATGCGTCGAGCATCGGCGAGAGCTCCACTGCGTCGAGGCCAACGACGCGATCCCATGGAATCACCGAGAGGATCTCGGCGAAGGTTTTCCAGTCGATGCCGCCGGGCTCCGGGGTGCCAGTGCCAGGGAAGCAGGAGGGATCGAAGACATCGAGATCGAGGGTGATGTAGAGCGGGCGGTCGCCAAGCCTTGGCAACGCCTGTCGCAGTGAAGCTGCGTCAGGCGAAACGAGTCGGCCTTGCTCGCGCATCTCGACAAACTCCTCGCGGGTGCCCGAGCGAATCCCGACCTGGAGCATCGCATCCGGGCCATCGAGGAGCTCGAGGCAACGGCGCATTGCCGCAGCATGGCTCAACGGCTCGCCGAGGTAGCCGTCGCGAAGGTCAGCGTGCGCGTCGATCTGAATCACTGCCAGATCAGGATGCTTCGCCACCACCGCGCGGACGGGTCCCACCGTGAGCGAGTGCTCGCCGCCGATCATGAACGGCACCGACCCTGCTTCGAGAATCCAGGCCGTGGTCTGCTCGGCGAGCGCGACGACGGGGGCTGGAGAGCCGAAGGGGATATCGATATTGCCGAGGTCGGCGAATGGCCTCTGCTCGAAGTCGCGATCCTGCGTAGGGGAGTAGGTCTCCAACCCGACAGAAGCCGCGCGCAACGCGTCAGGGCCACCGCGCGTGCCAGGGCGAAAGGAGGTCGTCCCATCGTAGGGGAACCCGAAGAGAGCAGGGCGCCCTTCGAGCAAGACCTCGCTCGCGTCCAGGTAGCGTGGGCCGTGGTTATCGAACGGAGGCGTTTGGCCAGGCTCAAGCGTTTTCATCGAGCAACCTCTTGAGGTCGTTTGGCATGGCGAACGAGCCGAGGTGGATATCACGGTTGTAGATATCGGTGTGCTTCTCGATGCGTTGCGCGCGCTCGTGAACGATCGTTTTTGGCGAGGTGCCGTGCGAGGCGTATGCCCAGGACCACGCAGCGCCAGGATAGATGCTGACGGTGCCA
The DNA here is from genome assembly GCA_036155555.1 of Myxococcota bacterium. Classification (GTDB taxonomy): domain Bacteria; phylum Myxococcota_A; class Bradymonadia; order Bradymonadales; family Bradymonadaceae; genus JAYZVO01. The sequence goes on along the minus strand of JAYZVO010000099.1, from coordinate 4,659 downwards.
TAGTAGGGGTGTGCCACGGGGAAGACCTCGCGCAGCGCGCGAACAAGCCCGAGGTGCTCCTCACGCTGGAGCGTGGGCGAGCCAGCCTGCGCGGCGAAGACGCCGGTGGGCTTGAGAATTCTCGCGCACTGTTGGAGGAAATCCGGGCCAAACAGCGCGGCGGCGGGGCCGACAGGATCGGCGCCGTCGATGAGCACGACGTCAAAGGAGCCGTCTGGCTGGTCGCGCACAAACTGCGCGCCATCCTGACACAGGACCTCGAGGCGGTCGCTGTCCCATGCGGTGCCGATGCTCGGGAGGTGTGCCTTGCAAGCCTTGATGACGAGCTCGTCGATCTCGACCATGACGACCTCTTCGACGCCGGGGTGCGTGAGCACCTCGCGCGCCGAGCCGCCGTCACCACCGCCGATGATGAGGACGCGCGCCACCGAAGGCGCGGTCGTCAGGGCAGGGTGCACGAGCATCTCGTGGTAGGTCTTCTCGTCCGCCTCGGCGACCATCCAGAGGCCATCGAGCAGGAGCGCGCGCCCGTGAGAGGCGGTCTCGACGATCTCGACTTTCTGAAACTCGCTGCGACCGGTGAAGATCACGCTCTCGATCTTGAGCCCGAAGCGGCTCGAGTCCTCGTGGACTTCATCATACCAAAGTGCCATCGCTTTTATCTCCTGACCCGAGCGCGCAGAGGGACCATTGCCCAAAATCACTCGGGGTAACAGTCAGATGGCGCGCTCTTTATGTCGGCGCGCCATCTGCGGTTTGGTTTCTTCTAAATGTCTCTTTCCCAGCAAAAGCTGCGTTTGCTCAGGGGAGCTCGTCCCACAGGACCACGCAAGCGAAGGCGGAGCCGTGCTCCTTGACCACGTGCTCGGAGCCGGTCGACACGATCTGACCGAGCTCTCTGCCGCGGTGGATCATGCCCTGGCGTGCCATCTCGCGTACCTGAGCTTCGACCTCTTCGAGCGGCGCTGCGTCATGGTGCTCCATGATCAGGCCAGGGAACTGAGGGTCCGCAGGGATAGCGATGGCGACGGCGGCCGAGATGACCTCGCCAGGGGTCGAAGAACCCATCTGAGCGTAGGCCACGGGAACGAGCGCGCCGTAAGGGAGCGAGAAGGGCTCGACGCGCTCGACCTGCGGAGGCAGGATCGAGGAGAGTCGAACCAGGTTCGTGTCACCCACACCCGCCGCGAGCAGCGCGTTGTCAAAGGCGTTGAGTGGTGAGAAACCCTCTGCGGAGCCCGCAGAGATGAAGTAAAAGCTCGGTTTTTTGATCATCATGAGAAGACCTCCACAGGTTCGTCCTCTTGCCCAGCGTCGATCGCGTTGGTCGCGCGACGCGAAACTTCCATACGGTGCGCGCCACGGCGCACGGTCAGCAGTTCGAATTCAGTCGCCTCGAGTTCTTCGAGCAGAAGCTCGTGAGCTCTCTCCGGTTTGCAGTCGCCGCATGTGTAAAAGTCGACGGCTGCATAGCCCTCTTCAGGCCAGGTGTGTATCGAGATGTGAGATTCCTGCACCACGACCACACCAGACACGCCAATGGGCGTGAATTGATGGAATACCTTCCCCACTAATGTGGCTCCGGCGGCGATGGCAGCGCGTTGAAGCATCGACTCGATCTTGTCGTAGTCGTTCAGAATGTTTCCTGCGCAGCCGCGATACTCGACGAGCAAATGACGTCCCAGTGTTCCAATCACTGCATGAATCCTCTCATGAAGGTGCTCTGATCCCCTCTATTTCATCTCGTTTGAATCGAGGGGGAGCAGTCGACAGAAAAAGCCATCTCTTCGGTTACTCTGCGTGAGAGAAATCAAAGATTGGGCCCAACCCGAATTTATTGTGATGTAAGCACGGTCTCTTTATCTACGGAATCGAGACCTTACCGAAGGCGCCATTTCAACAAATGGCTTTATGAGTGTGTGACCACGATACTCTTTCGTGGCCGCTCCTTCGTTGCTAGAGCGTCTTGGACAGACTTCTCAGTAGGGAGAGCTTGTTTGTCTCCGTGAACGCTCTTTATAATGCACACAAGCGTCTGAAAGTAAAGGCGAAGATCATCGCTTTTGTTCCACTTTGACGCAAAACGGCGAGGAATCTGCCATAGATTGCCTCGCCGCTCAAACACAAATTTCATTATTTCGCGCTTGTTGTTTCTTTCTCGTGGAAACATGCGCGTCATATGGGCTTTTTAGCTGTTGATCTCGACGCGCATCAGCTCCGAGCCAAAGTGCACGTAGTCTCCGTGGTGGAGACGCTGCTCGTCGCGGATCTTGATGAAGGTGCCGTTCTTGCTGCCAAGATCTTGCACCTGCACCTTGCCATCGCTCGTCCACGTAAAGCGCGCGTGCTGGCGAGAGGCGTAGCGATCATCGCTGAAGTTGACATCACACCCCTCGCGGCCCACGAGGATGTCGTTGTTCACCGAACAGTACGACGCGCCCGGCTTGCCGCCGCGCACGACGTGCAACAGCCTGAACTTGTAGTCCTTGGGAGGGCTGATATACATGCGCGTACCCTCTTTCATCGGGTACTCTTTCTCGAGTTGGAGGCGCTCGGCGCGCAACACCTGCTCGCCAACCATCACCTCGTCGCCATCCTCCAACACGCGCGGCTCGCGCAGCTTGAGGAAGGTCCCGTTGACCGAGTCCTCATCGCGCACGTACAGCTTGTTCTCCTTGTAGAGGAACGTCGCGTGCTTGGGCGAGAGGTACTTGTCCTCGGGGAAGAGGATCGCGCCCTGGTTGCGTCCAGCGATATGCTTGGTCGCGTTGAGGTGGTAGCTCAACCCCTCGAGCCCCTCGCCGCGGATAAGGATCAGCTTGGCGCGCCCTGGCGCCTGCATCGCGCCAAAGAACATCGTCTCGCTGCGCGAATCCGCCCCGTCCTCGCTATAAAAGGCGCCGCACCGGCCGCAGTAGTGGTGCCCATCCGGGACGACGGCGCTGCATTGGTTGCATTCTCGGTTGTTGGCAGACATCGCTTCCTCCATTCCACACAAACAGATCTGTACTTCACTCGATGTTGACGAGCGGAAGGGTATGACCCTTTGAGGCTCTTGGCAAGCGAATGGTTATCAACAGTGAACGCGGCTCGATCAACGCTGCTCGTTGCAGTAGCGGATCTTGTTGCGCGCCCGCTTGATGTAGGGCCCCTCGGGCTCGAGGCGCACATACTCGCCATAGGCCGCCGCTGCCTCGTCATAGCGCTTGAGGTTGATGAGCACATCCCCTCGGTTGTAGTGCGATTGCGCGAACTTGGGGTCCAGGTCCAACGCCTGCTCGTACCCCTTGAGCGCCACATCATACTTGCGCTGCAAATGATCGATGAGCGCGAGGTTATGGTAAATGCGCACCTCGCGCGGCGAGAGCGACGCGATGTAGTCGAGCGTCTCCTTGGCCTCTTCATAGCGGCGCAGGAAAATGTAGCCCGAGGAGATGTTGAGCAAGGTCGGGATGTGCGGCTTCTCCTGGAAGGTGCGCGACACCCGATACGCCTCGATGCTCTCGGCGTACATCCCTCGGTTCTGATAGATGTTGCCCAGGTTGTACCACGTGCGCCAGTCCTCGGCGCCGCCTCGGTCGATCGCTTGCTCGATGGAGTCGATCGCGTTCAGGAATTGCGGGATCTTTGACTGGACCACCGCCAGATCCATATACAACTCCCACTCGTTCGGGTTCGCCTCGATGGCGCGCTTGTAAGCCTTGGCTGCTAACCTCCAGTCCTCATCCTTGATGGCGATCTCTGCCGCCTTGAGGTTGGCGTCATAGCGACGCTTGTCGAACTCCGCTGGCGCATTCGCCCTGGCGACAGTGTCTGTCTCTTTGATCATCGCGCCGCTGTCGCTATGCTGTTCGGCGTCCTGCTTGGTCCTGCAACCAACCCCGAGAAACATAGAGGCAGCGAGCATTGATACGAGGATTTTGGAAGTTTGAGCCATGTCGACACGCTCCTTGTCATTCACAGTCGAAGTCGAATTGGCCGTCATTGCCCGAACCTGTGTCGAGCAAGCAATCTTGCGGCGCTTGTTCTGACGCGACCTCTCCCGCGCTTATTCAACTGGCAAGAACGTATCGCGTCATCTCGTTGCTCGCAACCTGCGCGCTACTCTCGAGCGCGTGCTCTTCATCGCGAGCGCGCGTCGCGGACGACAGGGAGGGCCTCGCTGACAGGCCCCCCGCCGAGCAAAAGGTCGATACGCGCCAGCTCTCCAGCAAGGAGAAGCTCTTTCTGGCCATCGATCAGGAGTTTCGCGCCAGAGGTTGGGAGATCGCCACCACGAGCGAGCGCTTCAGCACCATCGCCACAGGCTACGAGTCTGTCTCCGCTCGCATGCGCAAGCGTCGCATCGGCTCGATCATCTTCTTGCCAAAGGGCGCAGCCCTCAAGGTCATCGTCGAATACCAACGCGACGCTGGCCCCGAGGGCTCTCCCGAGTGGGTGGTCATGGAGCCAAAAGGAAAGATCGGCGAGGCCGCTGGAAAGGAAGAGCTCGAGGTCGCGCGCGCTATCGAGAAGCGCTTTCACAACATGCGTTAGAGCGGCGCCCTTATGAAATCGGTCAGCGAATGACGAAGGATGAGTGGTTTCCAGCAAGGAGGGTAAAGTCGCATTGTAGCACCGCTACCTGCGACTTTCGCCCGACACCGCTGGAGACCGCTC
>JAYZVO010000098.1:0-50439 GCA_036155555.1 Myxococcota bacterium | reverse complement strand
GAGCTCCTCTCCCTCCTCGACCTCTCCCTCTCTTTGGAAGGTGGCGAGGCATTGTTCTCTCAGGCGCGAGATGCGCTCGAGCGCATCTCGCCAGGTGTTCATGCATCCATCGATGTCCTGTCCTCGCCACTTGCGAAGCGCCGGGTGCCCATCCTCGATCCAGCGGCGCATGTCTGGCATCGCCGCCTCGAGGATAATCGAGCTATGGGACCACTTGCCGAGCCTGCCCGCGTCGACCTCGAGCATATCCGTCGCGCAGAGGAGCTGACGCAGCTGCCCGATGTTTGGTGCCAGTGGTTCGCGCAGCGCCGCGCAGATGCCAAAGGCGTCGAGCGCGCTCGCATCGTCAGGGGGAGTCATCAGCCAGAGCTTGCCGTTCGCGTCGAGCAGGGCGCGCCCCTCGATACGTCGCATGTGTTGGAGGTGGCGCGCGGCATCGCGCGGCGACCGGATGTTCTTTCCTCTGGCCATGGTTTGTTGTGGTGTGGATGTGATGAACGAACACACTCGAGCTGGTTTGGCTCGAAACTTCAGTCGCATAAACCGGCGAGTGGGTTGAGGAGCAAGGAAGGAGGTGGCGATATTCCCGAGATGCCAGAATTTCGAGGTCTGACACTTTCGATGAAAAAAAACTCGGAACATTTTTAGATCCAACATCTCTTACAACACGTTAGGGTGTAGAGAAGGATGCGCGTCGGGGGATCGACGCCAGGGATTTGCTCGAAAGGAGAGTCGCCATGAAAGCTCGTAAGTTGTTCGCTTCGCTTTTGACCGCTGCCATGTTGACCTGCACGACCTCGGCTGCTTTTGCCTGCGTGCACGGCATGGAAATGGACGTCAACGATGAGGAGACGGAGTCGATTTATACCGCCGAAGATGCTTTCTACGATGGCGATTATCGCAAGACGGTGGGGCACCTCCTCAAGATCAAGCCGGACATGCGCAAGCGCACCAGCAAGTACACCAAGGCAGCGGGCGAGGATAAGCGCGCTTACTTGATGTTGGCTGCGGCGGTGGTGCGCCTCGAGGGCAACGTGACGTTGCACTCGGCCGCAGGCACCTCGATCAAGAGCAGCAAGACGCGCGCATCGAACCTCGCCTGGGCAACAGATGTCCTCGAGCACGCGCACAAGAGCAACAAGGATGACATCGAGGCGACCGCGTACTTGGCGGAAGCATACGCAGCCAACCCCAAGACCCACGACAAGGCAAAGACCTTGCTCACCGGGCTCGCCAAGGATGATCTGATGGCGGACGCGACTGGTTGGTCGGTGTTCGCGAAGCTCCAGCATGCCGATGGTGATGTCGATGGCGCCAAGGCATCGAGCAAGCGCTGTACGGAGATCGCGCGCGACGCGTCGATGTGCAAGTTGCCTGCGCTCGAGGAGGCAAAGGCGACCGAGGCAGACGTCGAGGTCAAGGCCAAAACAGCCGCCAAGAAGTCCTGAGATAGGGTTGTTCGGGGGGCGTGTTCGAGGGAGGTGGCACCCCTTTTGTCGCCTCCTCGGCTTTTGAGTGGATCGATTCGCTGATAGACTGACACTCCGTTCGCACAATGAGCCCGTAAGATCTGGGAGGTGTCTATGCGTCGAACGATGATTCTTTTGGTCGTCTCGCTCTCGTTTGTCTGGAGTTCACCCGTCATGGCCGAATGCCCCGACGGAAAGGACTGCAAGGAGCAATCCGCGGAAGTTTATCTCAACGCCGAGGGAGCCTTCTCGGCAGGCAATTACAAAACAGCCATCAACAAAGCATTCGAAGCTGATGCTTCCATCAAGGGGCGCTCGGAGGGCTATGAAAAGCTCGAGCCGACCTCTCCTGAGGCGGACAACTATCTGTTCGCCGCGGCCGCGACCGTGCGCCTCGCCGGGAAGGTCGACCTGACCAGTGATAAACCTGGCGCGGGGAACAAGGACGCCGCGAAAAACCTGACCTGGGCGATCACCGTGCTGCGTCACATGCACGACGCCGAACCCGACGCTTATCGCCCCGCGGCTTATCTGGCCGAAGGTCTCGCGCTCGACAAGAAGACCTCCTCGGAGGCTCGCGCCATCCTCTCCAGGCTCGCCGAAAACGAGGCGCCGCTCGATGCCCAGAGCTGGGTCGTGCTCGCTGCGCTGCATGGCGCAGCAGGCGATGGAGAGCAACAAAAGTCCGCGCAACGCGCCTGCCTCCAGGTCGCCTCGGATGCCAGCCTCTGCGGCGTCACGGTCGAGGAGGTCTCCGGCATCGAGATCGAGTCCGGGAGCAGCAAATCCAAGAAGAAGGCTGATGTCGGCATCTCGATCGAAGCGGGCGCTTCTAGCGGCGATGGTGGCACCGGTGGAAGTGGTAAAGCAGCGATCGAAGTCTTTTGATGCCTGAGTTCAGGCCCTTCATCGCCAATATATAGGAGTACTCGCGATGCACATTTTTGAGAAATGGACCATGACGATCGCTGCCGGGGTGATCCTCTCGGTTGCCACCGGCGCGCTCGCGCCCGCAATCGCCGATGCCTGCGGGAACTCGATGCGTTACGAGACAAACTACCCACATCGAGCCAAGCAACCTGTCGCGCAAAAAGCACCGCAGCAGGTTGGCTCTGTGATCCGCGCCGAGCAGGCATGGAACAAGGGCAACTGGCAGCTCACCATCCAGGAGGCGCTGCGCGCCCACCCCACGCTCTCCAAGCGCTCGCACGCTTACATGGCGAACAAGGACGCCGAGTTTGTTCGCGCAGCGTGGCTCACCGCCAGCGCTATCACCCGCGCCAATGGCGCGTTTGTCCTCGATGGTCAGGCGGCCCCCGAAAAAGATGACACCAAGCGTCGCCTCCAGGTCGATTGGGCCACGGAGACCTTGACCTGGCTGGTCGAGCGCAACCCCGAGGACCCACTGTTCAAGATGCTGCTCGCAGAATCACTGGCGCGGACCTCGACAGGAAGCGGCAAGGCGATCGAGCTCCTCGAAGAGATCGGCGAGCAAGACCTGATGCCCGATGGCTACGGTTGGGCCACGCTCGTCGCGTTGTACAAGCGCGCGGGCAACGAGAAGAAGGACGCCGTGAAGACCGCTGGCGAACGCTGCACCACGGTCGGGCTCGACGAGAAGGTGTGCTCCGGTGATTTTGTCGAGCTTTTGCCCGAGGCAAAGCTTAGCGCCAAAGCCAGGAAGAAGGCCAAAACCAGGGTTGCGAAATAAGAAGAACGCCTCTTTTCACGCTCCAGCTCCAAGACGCCACCATGCCCCATCGCAAGCACTTGCTTCGCCTCGCCGCAGCAACCTGCCTCTCGCTGCTCTGCCTTGTGCTCGCGTGCGAGAAGAAGCCTGGACAGGATGCTCCCGATAACTCGACCTCGACCAAAGCCGACGCGCTCGAGCCTGTCGAGATCAAGCCCACAGAGGTGTTGCCCGCCGCGAGGGTCGAGGCTGGGAAGCAGCACATCCTCGAGTTCGAGTGCAATCGCTGCCACGTCATCGATGGCGTGGCTGATGTCCCCACCGAAAAGAGCTGCGTGACCTGTCACCAACAGATCCTGGCCGGGACCTTCGAGGCAAAGCCCGAGGTCTTGCAGAAGTGGCAAAAGAACATCATCCACCTCACCGCCACGCCAGAGCTCTCGGCCATGGCGCCGAGGTTCAAGCGCAGCTGGCTCGTCGACTTCCTCCAAAACCCGCATGACTTGCGACCTCGCGTCGACGCGCAGATGCCGCGCATGAAGATCAGCGAGGAGGACGCCAACAAGCTCGCGGATTACCTCTTGCCCGAGGTCTACGCCGCGCAGCAGATGTTGCCTGGTGATGCAAAACGCGGCGAGGAGCGTATCAACGCGCTCGGTTGCGGCTCGTGCCATGCGATGAGCGGCGGCAATCTGCAAGCGAGCGCGATCCCCGTCAAGTTAAAGCCCGAGGAGCTCGCGCTTGGCATGAAGCTCGCGCCCGATCTTCGCCACACGCGCCGCAGGTTCCACCCTGCGACGCTCGTGACGTGGTTGCGTGATCCTGCCTCGATCAAGCCCTCGACCAAAATGCCAAAGATCCCGATGAGCGAGCAGGACGCACGCGATATCGCCGCCTTCCTGATCACCTCCAACCTCTCCTCGCTCCCCGAGGTCAAACCTCCCGAGCGCCTCCCCGTGCTGGAGCGTCGCGTGCGCTATGGCGAGGTCAGCGAGAAGGTCTTCAAGAAGGTGTGCTGGCACTGCCACTCGGAGGCGGATTACGTTGGCGGAGATGGTGGCCCTGGTAACACGGGCGGTTTTGGTTTCGAGGGGAGGGGGCTTAGCCTCGCGGAGTACACCGCCATCGCTTCAGGTATGCGCGACGATCAGGGCAAGCGCACGAGCGTCTTCAAGGACGCGCCCAATGGGATGCCCTGGCTGGTCGCGGTGATGTACGCTCGCCATGTGGAGGTCGCTGGCGGAAAGGTCGAGGGTGTGCGTGGGATGCCGCTCGGGCTCCCTCCCATGACGCTCGAGGAGATCCAGCTCGTCGAGACCTGGATCTCACAAGGGCGCCCGAGATGACGCCAGGCGGCGCTTATTTTGGAAGGTCGGTGGTGTGTGATGCCTGGATCAGGCCGATGCGCTCGACCAGGAAGTAGGTCTGCTCGCGGTAGCTGTACCAGATCATCTGGCCGCTGCTCCACTCCTCGATGCGGTAGGCGCTGAGGGTTCCATTGCCGCCCGAGCGGAAGTGGAGGTTACGTCCATCGAGCCACCACTTCCCGCTGACCGTGCCGGACAACCCCGTGCGCTGTTGGTAGACAAAGCTCCCTGCCTTGTCCAACGCCCAGGCCATGTCCCCATTGTTCTTGTAGCCTTTTCCTTGCGCCGACGTGCGCGTCTCCTTGTAATGCCACTGCCCGACGAGCAGGGCCTCGAGCTTGGTGGATTTCTCCTTCTCGAGCGGCGCAGGTTGGACCGAGACGTTGTTATTTTGCGTCCCGAAGCAGGCGATGATGCTCAGGCAAAGCGCGCAGAGGATCGCTGCAGGGAGGCGGTAGGACGAGTGCTTCATGGAGGATCGCTTCATCGACTTCTCATTTCGGGCGCGTGGGCAGACAACAACATTTGCCCACGCGCCTGAGTGAATTTCAGGGCGCTATCATACATGCCGCTGGCAAATCGCCAAAGGTCGAGAAGTCGTCCACCGTCATCGCCTTTTCGTAGTAGAGCGTGTAGTCGAATGCGGTGGTCCCGTCGTAGTGCGTCGCGAAGTCGCAGCGGCGCAGAGTCATGTCCGCCCACTCCGACGAGCTCGGCTCGACGGTTGTCTGCCCGAAGGCGTCCAGGATGTCGGTGGGAGCATCGGGGGCGTCGTTGCCATCCGTGTCCTTGAAGATGAGCAGGCGATCGTTCCCGTTGAAGTTGGCGACGGTCGAAGAGTAATCGCAATCGGAGGCGTCCACCTTGCTCATGTCGAGTTGAGGTTGGCAGATGCCCGTGACCTCGGCGCTGGGCAACATCCCAGTGAGGTCGAGGACGGCGCCACAGGCCGTGCTCCCGTTCGAGATGACGCAGACCTTGATGTCGGTCAGGTCGAGGTCATTCGAGCCGCAGTTGTAGAGCTCGATCGCCTTGTTGTTCGAGCTCCCCTCGATGTACTCCGAGATCTTGAGGCACTCGCCAGGTTGCGTCGTCGTCATCCCTGCGGTGAGCGTGATGGTCGCGGGCGCGCTGTCGAGCATGCCGTCATTGACCACGAGTTCGATGACATACGCGCCATCCAGATCCGGCGTGATGGTCGGCGTCGCGGTCGTGGGATCGACCAGCATCGCCGTCGAGTTCATCGGCGCGCTGGTCAAGGTCCACAGGTAGGTGAGCGGGTCGCCCTCGGCGTCTGTGCTGTTCGAGCCGTTGAGCTGAGCAGTGTTTCCTGTGATCACGTTTCGATTCGAGCCAGCGACCGCCGTGGGCGCGGTGTTGACGACCATCCCAGAGCAGAAGCCTTGCGGGGTTGGCTCGCCCAGGTTGCTAAAGTCATCGAGCAGGCCCGTGTCACGGTAGGTCGAGATGTCGAACATCCCCACGCCGTCATAGCGTGCGTTGTTGCAACGCCTCAAACTGACATCCTCCCAGGGCTTGCCGCTTGGCTGCGAGGTCGTCTTGCCGAAGGCATCGATCACATCCGTGCTCGAGTTGGGTTGTCCATCGCCGTCCGCATCCTGGAACACGAGAAGGCGGTCATCGCCGTTGAAGTTCGTCGCCGTCGATGTGTAGTCGCACTTGGAGAGGTCCGCCACCGAGCTGCTCAACTGGGAGTGACAGAACGCGAGCACGTCGCCCATCGCGAGTGTGCCGCTCAAGGTTTCGGTCGAGCCACAATTCTGACCGGAGTTGGCGACCACGCAGACCTTGATGTCGGTCAAATCCAGATCGCTCGTGCCGCAGTTTTCGAGCTCGAAGGCTTTGTTGTTGGCGCTCCCCTCGATGTACTCGGAGAAGCGCACGCAGGGAGGTTGAATCAGCGCGGCGGTGAGCGTGGTTTGTACGGGCATCGACTGGAACGTGCCATCGCTCACGGTCAGGCGCACCACATAATCCCCTTCCTGGTCGGGCGTCAGCGTTGGCTTCGAGGTGGACGCGCCCTGGAGCAGCACGGTGCTTCCTGCCGGGCTGCTGAGCAAGAGCCAACTGTAGGTGAGCGCGTCACCATCATCATCGTAGCTGCCCGTGCCATCGAGCACGTAGGGCTGCCCGAGCGGGATGATCGCTGCCGGTGGCGCGACGGCCACGGGCGGCGAGGTCATCTCGGAGGTGACAACGATGGCGACCGTGTCGGGGGCGCTAAACTCGGTGCCATCGTCGACGACGAGTTGGATCTCGTAGCGTCCGCCCACATCGGGCGTAAAGGATGGCGCGCTGGTGGTTTCACCGGAGAGCGTCGCGCTGCTTTCGGGAGGTTGTGTGCTGATGGTCCACTGGTAAGTCAGCGCATCACCATCATCATCGTAGCTTCCTGTGCCGTCGAGCGTGACGGCCATCCCGAGATCGATCATCTGATCCATGCCAGCATCCGCCACAGGCGGCGTGTTGGTCGGCGTGACATCCTGAACGGTGAGCGTCACGCTGTCCGGCGAGCTTGCCAGCTCGCCGTCATTGACCACCAGCTCGACCTCGTAGGTGCCGGGTGTTTGCGTCACGAGCGCGGTGGATGCTGCGGTCGGAGCTTCGATCGATGCGTTGGCGCCATCGGGCTGGCTGTTGATGACCCACTTGTAGGTGATCTCATCGCCGTTGGGATCGGAGCTGCCGGTGCCATCGAGCGTCAGGGTTTGATCGATGAAGTAGGTCGCGTCATCGCCAGCGTCTGCGATGGGCGCTTCGTTGATCGGGGTGGTGCGCTCTGCGACGCGGACATAGACGCGCGCGAGCTCGCTGTCCTCGGTGCCATCGTTGACCACCAGGTCGAGCCTGTAATCACCTGGCACGTCAGGAATAAAGGATGCGCGGAATTGCTCCGCGTTCATCAACTCGGCCTGGCTCCCTTCGGGGGGGAAGATCGACCACGCGACGGTGAGCACGTCACCGTCTGCGTCCATACTTCCTGCGGCGGATACTTCGACCGTGTCGCCAACATAGGCGACCTGGTTCGAGCCCGCGTCGGCGACTGGCCTGGTGTTCGATGGCGAGGTGGAGTTGTTCTCCATCGCGTTGTTTTCTGTCGGCGTCTCGTCCTCAGGGGGGCAACCCGTGAGCGTGAGGAGCACGAGGCAGAGGAAGAGCGGGAGCGAGCGGTCGAGATGATGGCGTGTGTTCACCATATCCTCCATGGGGGGAGCGGGCGAGATCCAGGCCGAGGGTCTCTGGCCTCGGCATCGATGTTCACACTATTAGCCAGGGTCGACGATCATTTCAATCACTGAAGGTGACAACGCGGCAAACCCTTTGTCGCTGCCCTCTTCGAGGGCCCCATCTTTGCGCCTCACGCGAGGAGCAAGAAAGCTGCTCCGCGGCTGGACAGATCATCCCTCGGTGATCACCATCATGGGCGCGGGTGCTGGGTTCCTCCAATGCAAGAGGTTAGCGTGAACAAGAAGGTGGTCTGGCTCGGTCTCTTATCCATCGCGGTATTGCTCGCGGGAGGGATCGCTTATTACATCTCCACGCAAGAGGACCTGACCTCGGACAGCACCGACGGCGGCGTAAAGGTCGAAGAGGACGCCATCGAGATCGTCACCGCGCCAGCCGATGGTTCGAGCTCGGCCAATGGCGGTGCGACGGGCGGCGCTGGCTCGACCAGCGCCGATGGTGATACGGCTGGCGCTGGTGGCAAAAAGGTCGCTGGCGACGGCCTCTCGGACGAGGAGCGCGAGGCGCGCGCCATCGACCTCGCCCAGGCCGCAGGCAAGGCCACGCCAGGAGCCTCGGGTGATGGAAACGTCGTCTCCAAGGCCGACATCATGGAGGCGATCACGCGCGTCAAACCACTCGTCAAGGATTGCTACGACAGGATGCTCGATGATTTCCCCGACGCCGAAGGAAAGATCGTCGTCCAGCTCAAGGTCAAGGCGATCGAAGGGATCGGCGAGGTCGAGGCGGTCAAGGTCGGCGACGATGAGAAGACGGACCTCTTCGACACGAAGATGCACGAGTGCATGAGCGATGCGCTCGGGTTTGTCACCTTTCCCATCGAGGGAGAAGAGGACGCCGAGGTCATCGTGAACTACCCATTTAGTTTTCAAACAAAGTAGCTGCTTGGTCTTTGATGGCAGCGAGCAAGTCTTGTTCACCGACGCGCCGAATTTTTATGCTGTGATATTGCAGGCTGCTACTGGTCGAGTGCGTCATGGGTTGGAACACGTGGGCGAGTAGGGCTCAGCGAGTTGTTGTGTCGAACTTCGAACTACCGCTGACGTTCTCTGGGTTGCCCTGTTCGCTGATTTTCGTGAATCCAATATCCATATCAGTCTCATTCCAATACACGAGCGACTTCTTGGTGTCGTCCGAGCTTGATTTGAAACTGTGTAATCGACCAGATCACGCAGGAAGCAAGTGCGCAAGCTGCTGGAAACAGGCCAATGTCCAAAACAGTGAGAAGCGTTTGGCTTATTGAATCTTGCATCGCTGCGGAAAACCTTGAGTTGTACTGAAAATAGAACATGCACGACAACCAAGCGCCCCACCAAAAGCGAAGCAGCGCGCGTCGTTGATGATGTGACGGGGGTGCGCTGAGGTTCCACATCTCAACGAAGACCTCATAGGGTTTGATGAAGTTGAGGAATGGGATGAAATGATGAGCTACGGCCATGGTTTTCGAGCGTTTCGTCTTGAACTCAAAGATCTCAGTGAGATTACCATAAGCTCGCCACAGCCAGCTCGACCACGCAACCACGACAATCGCCCAAAGCACTCCGCGCAAGAAGATGTCTTCTTTCGTGGGCGCAGGTGACATCCCCATACGCACACCAAATACAATCCCCAGAATGCTCAGAAAACCGATCGTGAGACGACTGCGTGTGCGAAGAGATCTGAGCTTTGGGTGTTCTGGAGGTCGGTGAAGAGAATCCATTGATAGATGTTGTGGAAAGAGATGTTTGTTCAGTTTTTGGGCAGTGATTTGATATAAGTTTTAATCTTGTTGTTTCATAGTCTAACGCTGGGTTTTCCAAAGTATCACGCCTTTCTCATTGCGTGCTAATGTTAGGGTTGGTTTTCTTCACTTGTCTGCGTTTGTTCGACACAATCCTTTTGAACTAACCTGCGAGCCCGTGGTCTGCAACACATTCACAACAAAGGTGTTTTTGCGTGGTGTGGCACGGCGCTCAAGATATGGGCGGGGCGGGTTCAGCGAGTTGTTAGACCGAGCAAGGTAGTCTTGTGCACCCAAAGAGGTTCAAAAGAGCGATTCGAGGTCTTGTCCACCACAGATGACACGAATGACTTCGAGGACGCTGTCTTGCTGGTAACGAGGAATGATGCGGTAGAAGAGGACGCATCGTTTATCGAGAGGGAAGGAACGAAGGTTTGGGATGAGCTCATCACGCGCTCTTCCCATTTGAGGTTGGTCGGTGAGCAAAGCCAAAACATGGTCCACGCGAGCCTCGAAGGTATTCGCGCTATCGAGTGATGAATTGCTCGCCAAGTGGAGCCATTGATTCTGAAGATCGGCCTCAGCCTCAACAGATATGCGGATCTCCATTCAAGAACCCTGCTGCTGCGACCACTGCTCTTTGGCTTTGGCGAACACAGACTTCACCCCATCCTCACCAAGAGTTCGATATTGACCGTTCTCGAGCTGCTCCAAGCCAACCTGGAGTTTGGCTCGCAGCTCTTCTTTCTGAGCTTGCCTGGTCTCGAGTGCATCGAGCGCTGCCTGGAGTAACTCGTCGATGGACTGATATTCACCTTGGGAGAGCTTCTCTTTGAGCAACAGTTCGATTTCGGGGGCGACATCAATGGCCATGGTTCTTCCTTATCGAGAGGTGGATACCTCGTACGCCTCTGATTTTACTCCCTTTGGCGTTGATTTCCACCGCGCGTTCTTTCTCTGTGATCCTTTCACCATTCAGTTCGGGTTTCGGTCACCTATTTAAACCCTCCGGCGCACAAAACGACGCTACACCGCGATTCAACGATTGTGAGTTTCGAGGCTGGTGGCTTTATCAGGCAAAGAGTATCACGCTCTCAATGGTTGCTAATGTTCAATAGGATATGGGCACAATAAGCTATTGTGTGGGCGTTGACGCGAGAACCTGGCGCTTTGGCGGTTGTGTGTTTCGTGTCGATCAGGAAGCACGCGTGGGTGTGTGAGGAGCTGATTGGCACAGGCTGCGGTCGCGGCCGTGAAGGTGGTTCGCAGTTGTGGCAGGAGATCGACGCCAGAGAGATGGATAGGGGCGAGTCGGGTTTGGCGCGTTGTTAGGCCGAGTGAGGGGCTTTCGAATAGTGAACTTTCCAGAGGGGAAGGTTGCTATGGAGCTCGGGCATCGTCGCCGTCCAGGAGCTCCTTTTCACGAGCCTGTACGTCACTCAAGATGCCAAAGATGTCACCATTATCGCTGATCACGAGCGCATTGTCGTGCAGTGGAACAGGAAGTTGTTCGAGGCCGTCGAGGAGCTGTGTGATTTTGGAGGTTTGAGAGAGCAGGGCATCTTGTCTGCAATAAACCACCAGGAGTTGCTGCCCTTGATAGTTTGTGGCGAGCCTGCCTCGGAGAAAACCGCCGTAGTCAGGTTCGTCGTCGAGGATGTGTTGGTATCCTCGAGGGTAGTTCTTTCTGTGCGCATCTTTGGCGTCGAAAAGCTCACCGTCGGGAAAAATCCAAAACACAAAGTCTGGGGCAGTGTGTGTAAACTCCTTTATGGCTTTCCGCCGTCCTCTGTAATGCGGCGCCAGAAATGGAAACCACTCGCTCGCTTCCTCTCGTGAAACCGAACCCTCCGTGATGATGCTCTTTCCCATTTTCTCTCAGGTGTCATTCTTTGTTCAGAGGCTTCTCGCTGAGGGGTCGAGAAGGGTTTTGGAAGAATGCGTGACATGTCCCCGTAAACGCTGTTCCTCCTGGCAAAAGTCGAGTCTCTTTGCCTGGCCTTTGTGTAACGTCGGGGAGGATGGGATTCATTGCTCCGTAGCCGATAGAACGACAGCGCATTTGCGACCTCCAGGCAAGGGCGCTGCGAGGTAAGCGGTGCAGCCTGTTCACCTGCTGCTTGTTTCTTGGTTGCAGCAGGTGATTTTCTTGGTTGCAGCAGGTGATCAGGCGCACCTGTTACTTGTTCTTTGGTTGCGGCAACTGATCAGGTTCACCTGCTACTTGTTCTCTGGTTGCAGCAGGTGAACAGGTTCACCTGCTGCAATCGACAAGCGGTAAGAGATCCTGGCCGCGGCCATACTGTTCGTCGGCGGGGTAGCCGTTGCCCTCGAGGATGTCGATCAGGAGCCCTTCGATCATGCTGGAGCTGGTGAAGTCATCCGAGTTGTCGTGTCTGACGCACAGGAACTTCGACGCGCCGCACACGTTGTAATCCTCGCAATCATCCCGGCGAGCGAGCGGGGCCTTTAGCTTTGCCTCGCCGTAGTATGCTTCGCCGTCGATGAGGACGAGGCGGATTTCGTCAGCGTTGCTTTGCAGAAGCTGCGTGTAAGGATCTTGCCCCTCGGACTTGCGCGTGAAGACGACGATGTCCGCGGTCATCCCTTCCCTCAAGACGCCGACGTGTTGCTCCAGGCCGACGACCTCGGCGCCCTGGCTCGTGGCCATCTCCCACAGGACCTGCGGCGTGACGCTCGAAACGCCATTCTCACTGGCCCACTGCCTGGCGAACTGCATCTCGCCGAGCATGTTGTCCTCGCCAGAGATCGTCCAGTCTGGCCCGAGCCCGACCGTGATGCCCATGTCGAGGATCTTTTCGATGTCTGTGGTGCGGCCATAGAGGACCATGTTGCTCGAAGGGGACCAGACGATCTTGGAGTTCGTCTGCTTGACCTCGTCGAATTGCGCCGCGGTCAGCGAGACGCTGTGGATCAGGACGGCGGTCTCCTTGTAGAGCAGCGAGAGCCCCTGGTGTCGCTCGACGTTGGAGCGGTCGTCTCTGCCCGCGAAGCTCTCGAACTCCTTGTCGATGTTGTCCCCCTCGTAACCCTCCTGCATGTGCACCGCGAAGCGCGTCACGGGCTCGGTAGGGTCATCGAAGGAGTCGATATAACCTTGCGCGTCCGAGGTGTTGATATCACGCACGGACCCGATCGAGGTGCGCATGTGATCGTACTGGAGGTCGTGGGAGTGATCCGCGTTGCGCACGCCACCTTTCGTGCAGGAGCGCTCGAAGGATTGCCCCATCATCGTCGTGGTGCCATGCAGCAGCGAGCGCAGCTCGCCCCAACGCGCCGCCGGGCAGAAGTGCGTGTTCGTGGATCTGTGCGCCGTCAGCGGGCGAACAAACTCCTCGTAGCTTGGCTCGTCGGCCCATTGATAGCGGTTGGTGTAGAGCTGGTTGTTCGGGGGAACCCACTCTTTGAGGAAGTTGTAGGGGAGGTGGTTGTGGCTGTCGATGAGCCCTGGCGAGATGATGCCGTGGGTCTCGATGATGGTCGCGCCAGAAGCTTCTGGGCGACCCGCACAGCTCGTCCCCACGCAAGTGATAAAGGTGTTCTCGATGAGGACCTCGCCATCTTCGAGCGGACCCTCGGGCGTGAGCACCAGACCTCTGAGTAAGACCTTGTCCTTGCCATCTCCTGCGCTGACCTCGAGTGGCTTGGGGTAATCCCCTGGCTCGATCGTCATGTCGGGCTGCATGTCCTCGGGCGAGGGGGGCATGTCCTGGCCTGGAGGCATGCTCATGTCGCCAGGAGGGTTGTTGCCCATGTCTTCCTGGGGGAAGTCGGGGAAGACGATCGGCATGTCCGATGCCTCACCGAGGTCGCTCCCTCCCATGTCCTGATCTTCGTTGGGAGTGGCAGGCGTGGGGTCGGGCCCCACGGCACATGCGACCTGGGTGAGGATGCTCGCGGCGAGGAGTAGGATGGAGATGTGGCGCATCGGCTCTCTCATGAGGTGGGCTTTTCAATCCCACCAACGTTACCGGAGAGCGAAGTCGAGTTCCATCCCGTTGTGTGCCAAGTGCGTCACACGTTCGCGATGCTCAGGCTGGGATCTCCCAATCGATCGGGTCCTTGCCCATCTCTTCGAGGGCTTTATTGACCTTGGAGTAGGGCGCCGAGCCAAAGAACCCGTTGTGTGCCGAGAGGGGGGAGGGGTGCGCGCTCTCGACGATGGTGTGACGAGAGGTGTCGATGTGCTTGGATTTTTTCTTGGCCGAGCCGCCCCAGAGGATGAAGACGAGCGGGTCTTCGCGCTCGTTCATCTTCTTGATGACAGCGTCCGTGAACTTCTCCCACCCCTGCTTGCGGTGTGAGTTCGCCTCCTTGTGACGCACGGTGAGGACCGTGTTCAAAAGCATCACCCCTTGCTCGGCCCAGTGCTCGAGCGAGCCATGATCTGGTGGCGTGATGTCCAGATCGGACGCGAGCTCCTTGTACATGTTGCGCAAGCTCGGCGGGATGCCCTGGCCCTTCTCGACCGAGAAGCTCAGGCCGTGCGCCTGACCGGGGCCGTGGTAGGGGTCCTGGCCGATCAGCACGACCTTGACGTTCGCGTACTCTGCAAAGTTGAACGCCGCGAACACCTTGTCCTCTGGAGGATAAATCTTGCCGGGGTTGTCCGCGCGCTCTTGCTCGACAAAGGTCTCGAGCTTTGACCAGTACGGCTTCTCGAATTCGCCAGCGAGTAGCTCTTGCCAGGTTGCGGACAGGGTGTCTTGGAGTGCCATGATCAGTTCCTCCCAGGTGGAATCAAAAAGCAGATGTTCACAAGTTGTGAATGAAGATACGCGAGATGCGCGCGCGTGCAAGTGCCGTAATGATCGTCATGCGCGCGAAGCCAGAGGCTGTCGAGTTGCGTGACTCGAGTTCGAAATTTTTTAGGTAACAAAGATATGGCGGTGTGGATTTTTACCGCTAAAGTGTTATTATCCATGTCGCGATACAAAAACGACAGGTCTTGAATGACAGGGGAGCGGCTATGAAACGCGAACGAGAAGGAGTTGTCGGGGGGACGGGGATCAAGGAAGAGTCCGCGCGCCTCGGCGAACTGTATGGCATACAGGGGCTCCTCACAGAGCAATCCGATCCTCTCTACGACTCGATCGTGGAGAGAGTCGCCGAGATCTGTCAGGTGCCCATGGCGTCATTTTCGCTCGTGGACATCGATCGCCAGTGGTTTAAAGCGAGGGTGGGGCTGAGCGCCTGCCAAACCCCCAGAAAGGGTTCCTTTTGCGATCACGCCATTCGGCAGGATGGCCTCTTCATGGTCGAAAACGCCCTCGAAGATCCTCGCTTTCGGGATCATCCGATGGTCGCAGGAGGTCCCCGTTTGCGCTTTTACGCCGCGCAGACGATCTTTGGCCCGAACGGTCACCCGGTCGGGACGCTCTGCATCATGGACCAGCGCCCCAGGAGCTTGACCGAGGACCAGCAGTTCGGGCTCTCGCTGTTGGCGCACAGGCTCCAGGGCAGCTTCGCCTCGCGCAGCCTCCCCGCCACCGCATCCCGAGAGCATATGCTGCGCGGCTTCTACGCGAGCATCATGTCCAACTGTGACTGGCTCTACTCCGAGACCGATGACGAGGATATGAGAGAGGCCATCATGGATATCCAGAATGCGCTGGGTTCGATCATGCACCTCCAATGCGGAGAGGGCGCGAACGATGCCGAGGTCGAGGACACCGACGAGTGGGAACTCGACGTGTTCATGGACACCGCCGAGGCACATTGAGCGCAGGTCGCTGGCCGAAAACTCGAGTTTTTTCAGATCCTTTCTGGAGGGCGTGCGTTGGTAACCCCATCGCATGCATGCGCGGCGACGCGCGAAAAGAGAACTCACGACTCGAGTTAGCCAGAGGAACCTCACCATGAATACCACGCTCCCCCGCATTCTGTGCGCTGCTGCCGCGGCGACGCTCGTTCTTGCCCCTTCGCTTCTGAGCGCCAAGTCCAAACCTCACGCCACCGCCTCCGGGACGCTCAACGTCGACGCGTCGCTCTCGCACAAGGTGATCCCGAACTTCGCCGCGAGCGAGGTGTATGCCTCCATCAAGATCGAAGCCCGAGAGTTTGTCTCCGAGGCTCGGGCGCCGTTGAATATCGCGCTCGTGATCGACCGCTCCGGGTCGATGGCGGGGGACAAGATCGCGCAGGCGCGCCAGGCAGCCGCCAGGCTCGTCGATACGCTCGGGCCAAAGGACAGGCTCTCGATCGTGAGCTATTCGTCGGATGTCGACGTGATGGTCACATCGCTCCCCGTGACATCGGAGAACAAGGCGACCTTCCACGAGGCGATCTCGGGGTTGACCCCGGACGGGTTTACCTTCCTGAGCGGAGGCTTCGACAAGGGGTGTGACCTCGTCTCGAACACGATCCAGGAGGGGTCCGTCAACCGCGTCATCCTGATGTCTGATGGGCAGGCAAACCGCGGCGTCACCAACATCCCCTCGCTCGAGCGCAAGGCCGAGGCGTGCCTGAATAAGGGGGTCTCGCTGACTACCATCGGGCTCGGGCTCGACTACAACGAGGCGCTCATGGCGCAGATGGCGCGCGCTGGCGCAGGGAACTACCACTTCGTCGAGGACGAGCGCTCGATGGCGCGCGTTTTCGAAGCAGAGGCAAAGGGGCTGACCACGACGGTGGCCAAGAAGACAAACCTCGTCATCGACCTGGCGCCTGGCGTCGAGATGCTCAAGCTCCACGGTTACAAATACAGGGCCAAGGGGAACAAGGTGACGGTGCCGCTCGCGGAGTTTGTCTCCAGACAACGCAAGGAGATCCTCGTGCGGCTCTCCGTCTCCGCCCAAAAATCCGGTGCTCGCCCGATCCTCGGCATGCGCCTCGAGTACGAGGATATGCTCAACGCGAAGGATGTCTCCAACAAGCTCGCGCTCTCCACCTCGGTCAGCGCTGACGAGCAAGTCGTCAAGAAGAACGTCGAGAAGAAGGTCATCGCGCACGCTCAAAAGGTCGAGGTCGCCGACACGATGGAGCGCGCCATGGTCGAGTACGAGAAGGGCAACCAGAAGCAGGCCGCGCAGATGCTCGAGGAGCAACGCAGCAGCATGAACAAGATGCGCACTGCCTATGATTTCGCCGACGATGACGCCTTCGAGCGCGTCGAGGGCGAGCTCTCGACGATGGAGAAAGAGGTCGAGGAGAACGCGCCCTCCTCCTCGAGCGGCAAGAAGCTGCGCAAGTCAAAGCGCAAGCGCTCCTACGACATCGCTAACGACGCGGAGATGTTCTGAGGTTCTCCCCGGATACAACGCCCTCCAGAGTGATTTCGGTGTCTCGGAGTACCGGGTTCGCATAACTCACTGGTCGGCGATCCCGGCACGATATTTGGAATGACTTTGACCAAAAGAAGGCGCCCGAGCATACGAACTCGGGCGCCTTCTTTTGCTTTCTCACCACCAAATATCGTGCCGGGATCGCCGGGTGTTTCGTCAGTGGTTCGCGAAAAGACCAGGCCCCGTTTACTTTTTGATGCTGGCAGATGCAGTTCCTTGGGAACTGCGTGGGTTTCTGTGTATAGTGGGAATAAGGAACCACCTACATACCGACCTTGACGGCGCCGTCGCGCCCATTACGTGCGCGCGGTGATCGTCTCCAGAGGAGCCCACCATGCACCGCTTCACGTCTTCCTTGACCCGTTTGGCGATCGTTTCCGCGTCGATGCTCCTGGCCACCAGCGCTGTGGCTCAGGAAGATTTCATCAACAACGATAGCTTCGATAACCAACAGATGGGCACCGCTTCAGCCGAAATTATTCAAGGGGAGATGTATGAGGTGGTCTTCGATATCCCGCAGTCATGGCTGCCTATCGAGATGCTAGGCGTCCGTGTGTTGATGGTTCCTGGGATGAACGGAGGAAGTTACTGTGGTCGATTCACTATCGAGGTTTGGGAGGAGCCGAACACTCCGACCGTGACTGATAACACATGTTTGGTGATCAACAACGCGGTGCGCCATCGAGAACCTGGCATGAAGATTTACAGCATGTCAGACCAGTTTATGAACGATCCTCTTGGCTTTGTTGTGAACGGAGACCCTAACAACTTCCAAGATTTAAGGTTCTCTACAATCAACAATGATCCAAGCCTCATGGTTACGATCAACCCTGTTATGTTGAACACAGAACGGGTTCGGGTTGGCCTTTTGGCTCTCGATAACAACTGCGCTACCCAGGGGTCTCATTTTCCAGTCATGTTGTCAGATAACGATGGAATTACTCCTGAGAGAAACTACCTCTACGGAAGCAATCCCTTTTGCAACAGCCCAAACTATCAGCACTATTTGTGGGAAGATCTCGAGCAGTACTTCTTTCAACAAAACCCTGGCGACTTCGTGATGCGTCTCATCTTGAAGCGCAACGTCACGAACCCGATGCCTGATATGGGGATGGGGATGCCGGACATGGGAATGGACATGCCCGGCGAGATGGGGGGCGGGGATATGGTCGTGGTGGACATCGGGCCGGATGGTTCGATGAACGTGGTCGACATGATGGAGGAGGATCTGGGCGGCGAGCCTGACTCGGGCGGTGAACCTGACCTTGGCGAGCCTGACTCCGGTGGAGAGGTCGACCTCGGCGGCAACGGGATGAACGAGGACATGGCCACGGCTGGAAACAACGACGCGAACAACACGCCAAACAACAACACGCCTGCGGGCATGTTGGAGGTGACATCTGTTTCGCCATCGAGTGTTTCAGAGGGAGAATCCGTCGAGATCGCCATCCTCGGGAAGGACTTCGAGCCAGGGTTGGAGGTCACGCTGAACGCGCGAAAGATCGGTGTTGTCGAGACCAAGCCTCAACGCATCCTCGCGACGGCTCCAGGCGATCTCGACGCGGGCTCTTACGATGTGATCGTGACCAACCCCAATGGCGACAGCGCGATCCTGTCGGGTGGATTCACCGTGACGGCGTCGACCTCGATGAGCGATGGGCAACTTGTCGATATGGGAGACAACGGGCAAAACCCGGGGCGCACGGACAGCCCCGAGGGCGGCTGCGGCTGTCGTCAGGCGCACAAATCACCGTCGGTGCCTGCGCCGCTTTTGGCGATGGTGCTCGGTTTGGTGGGAATGCTCGGCCTGCGCCGTCGTCGTTGAATTACCGCGATGGGAGGAGGGCGATTCTCAATCGCCATCTTCCTGTTGCTCGATCAGGTCGGGGTTCATATCCGAGCCCATGTCGGCTTCGACTGCATCGGGAAAGCGCGCCTCGAGTTTGATGATCGCCTCCGAGAGCTCGTCGCGAATACACCCATAACAATCCTCGCGATCTCTGCGCCCGCAGCCACGCTTTGGCTTGCGGGCGTATTCGCGTAGAGGCCCCAGCGCGCGAGGCGTCTGCGCATCACCCAGGCGCTCGACAGCTTCACCGCGAGGTTTGCAGCCCACATCCAGGCGCAGCTTGATCGCGTCCTTGCGCCACTCGGGCAAGGTCTCGAACTTTCCGGTCTCCTCGAGCAGGGCGCGCGCGCGCTTTCTCCCACGGTTCGAGCCTGGATCGTAGGCCATGCGCGCGAGCGGGATCGGCGTTGTCTCGAGCAGTGGGCCTTTCAAGAGTGTCTGGGCGCGCTCTTTGACGGCGTCGTCCTTGTCCGAGAGCGCGTCGAGCGCGTTCTCGATGAGGCGCTTGTCCCTGGCATATCGGGGCTCGAGCTCGATCGCCTTGGTGTAGGCATCGAGCGACTCGATGTCCCTGTCCTCGGCCGCGTATGCGATCCCCAGGTAGTAGTGATAGTGAGGACTCTTCCTCGGTTTCTCACCGACCTTCCCCAATTTCGCGAGCGCTTCGGCGTGCTCGCCGCTGGCCATATGCTCGAGCACAGGACGCATCGCGTCAGCGCGGCGCACGAACTTGTCGCGCTCCTCGGCGAGTTGTGTGGAGGTTTGCTCGATCTGGAAATCTGCCAGATCCTCGGGATCTGTGGGCGCGGGAGGCGTGTCCTCTTCTCCCGAGTAAGAGGCGATGCCCACACCGATCAGCACGACGAGCAAGAGGAACACGACGGGGATGGCGCCGAGCGCGATCTTTGCGGTGAGCGGCAGCGCGGCGAGCTTTTCGCCTGTGGTTTGGCTGGCGCCAACGGGGGTGGTGGCGAGCTCTGTCCCGGGCGCGGCGTTGTCCATGGCGCTGCGGTCGATGGGAGGCGGCTGCTCCTTGTTGGTGATGCGCGTGACCTCGGGGGTGGAATTGAGGTCGAGCGAATCGAGCGCGAGGATCAGATCTTCTGCCCTGGCAAACCTGTTGTCGGCCTTCTTTGCCATGAGCTTGATGATGATGTTGTCGAGCTCTGGCGGGATGTAATGCGTGAGGTTGAACTCGCTTGCCTTCGGAGGCTCCTGGGTCAGGTGCGCGGTGAGCATCTGCGTGACGTTTCCTCCCATAAAGGGGAGGCGCCCGGTGAGCATCTCGAAGAGGATGCAGCCGAGACCATAGAGGTCTGCGCGACCGTCGATGACGGACTCGGCGCTCGCTTGCTCGGGGCTGATGTAGGCGGGCGTGCCATAGACGACGCCAGCCATGGTGAGGCGGACTTGCTCGTCGTCGTTCTCGTGGTTTTCGCTCAGGCCCGCGAGGCCAAAGTCGGTGAGCTTGACGAAGTCCTTGTCGCCAGCGCGCTCGACGAGCATGACGTTGGCGGGCTTGATGTCGCGGTGGATGACCCCTTTTTGATGCGCGGCGCCGAGCGCGCTGGCGAGCTGCTTCGTGATATGGATCGCGCGCGCTGGTGGGAGCGGCGAGTGTTGGCGGATCACCTGCCGCAGCGTCAGCCCCTCGAGGTACTCCATGACCATGAAGAAGGCGCCATTGCTCAGGCGCCCGAAGTCGGTGGCCGCGCAGATGTTCGGGTGGTTGATGGTCGAGGCGGTCTGCGCCTCGCGTTGAAAGCGCGCGACGCTCTCGTTGCTCTTGGATTGATCGGGGTGCAAGATCTTGAGCGCGACGGCGTTGCCCATCATGGTGTGCTCGGCAAGATACACCGAGCCCATGGCGCCCACGCCGAGTTGCATGCGCACGTGGTAGCGATCGGCGACGATCTGGTCGAGCAGAGGATCTTGAGCGTGGCCTGAATCCATGGCTTCGAGCATCACTCCTCTTTCTTGGACTTGTAGTCGGGGTGCGCCTTCTCGAGCGTTGTTATGGCGCGATCGAGTTCACTGCGGATACAGCTGTAGCAGTCCTTGTTTTTGAGGAGGCCGCAACCGCGCTTTGGTTTATCCGCGTATTCTCTTAGCACATCGAGCGCGCGCGGGTCCTCGTCCTTTTCGAGCTTGACGATGATTTCGCGACGGTTGGCGCAGCCGGTGGTGTTCTTGAACTCGATGGTGTGTTGTCGCCAGGGGGCGAGTGATTCCCAGCGCTTCTTCTCCTTGAGGAGCTGGATGGCGGCCTCGCGCGTCTTCTTGTTGCCATCATCCGAGGCGAGCTTTGCGAGCTTCGGGGTGGCCGCCTCGAGCAGGTCGCCATCGAGCATGGCGCTTGCCTTGTCGCGTGTTTTCTTGCGGTCAAACGCCTCGATGACGATCTCTGCGATCTTCTCGTCCTGGTTGTAGCGAGGTTCGAGTGAGATCGTCTTCTCGAAGCTCTCGAGCGCGGCGCCATGCTTCTTGTCCGCGTCCTGCGCGAGCCCCATGTAGTAGTGAAAGTGGGGGTTGTTCTCGAGGCCAGAGGACATCTTCTCGAGCATGCCGCGCGCTTCGGTGTGATCACCCGCGGCCATCTTCTCGAGCGCGGGCCGCATGCCGTCGATGCTCGAGATGAAGGCGTCGCGCTCCTCGGCCAGATCCTTGGTGAGCTCGGCGCTCTTTACCGCGGCGCGCTCGGTGGGATCTTCGGGCAGCGGCTCGTCGGTGGCAGCGAGCCCGATGGCGAGGATGGCGCCGACCGCGATCAGGCCAAACAGGATGGGGATGCCGAGCGCTGCGAACTGGAAGTGCTGCGGCATCGCGTCGAAGCGCTCCTTTGCCTCGATGAGCAGCGTGGGCGCTGGCGGGGTGCGGCGCTCATGGATCTTGAGCGTGGACTCCATCGCGCTCGTGGGCGCGGTGGCCAGCGCGAGGTTGTTGTTTGGCGCGCCCGAGGTCAGCTGCTCGGGGAGTTGCTCGAGCGCATGGCGCAGGCTGGCCGCGTCCTGGAAGCGATCCTCGCGCTCCTTCTCGAGCATCTTCTTGACGATCGCCTCGAGCTCGGGCGCGAACGTCGGCACCGCGGGCATCTCGCTCAGGCTGGGCGGCGCCTTGGTCAGGTGTTGGCTCATGAGCGCGGTGATGCTCTTGCCATCAAAGGGAGGTTGCCCGGTGAGCATCTCGAAAAACATCGCGCCGAGCGTGTAGAGGTCGGCGCGCCCGTCGATATCTTGCTGCCCGGCGACCTGCTCGGGGCTCATGTAGGTGGGCGTGCCATAGGCCACGCCCGCGCGCGTCAGGCGCGTGTCCTCGTCCTCATCGCCAAGGCGCATGCTGGCGATGCCAAAGTCCATGACCTTGACGACGTCATCCTGCCCATCCCAGTCGACGAGCATGACGTTCTCGGGCTTCAAGTCCCGGTGCACGATCCCCTTGCTGTGGGCGAGCTCGAGGACGCTCAGGATCTGATCCACGATATGGATCGCGCGCGCTGGTTGGAGGCGTTGTCTGGCGCGAAGCACGGAGTCGAGCGTGCGGCCATCCAGAAACTCCATGACCAGAAAGAAGGCGCCATCATCGAGCCTGCCAAAGTCAGTGGCTGCGCAAATGTTCGGGTGGTTGATCGCGGCTGCGGCGCGCGCTTCGCGCTGGAACCTCGCCACGATCTCCTGGTTGCTCGAGAGCTCGCCGTGCAAGATCTTTAGCGCGACGGGCTTCTTCATCATCACATGCTCGGCCAGGAAGACGGCGCCCATGCCACCTTCACCGAGGAGTGACTTGACCAGGTAGCGGTCGGCGACCGTCTTCCCGATGAGTTGTTCGAGGGCATTCGTCGCCTCCTCTTTCGCTGTGGAAGAGGTCGCGTCGGCTGCTACGGTCTGAAGATCAGGGGGTGGGGTCGAACTCATACGTCGCTTATTTGTGGGTTCGAATACACGCGGTCAGGAAGATCTCCTGGGGTTGGAGTGAATGTAGCACATCCTCGGTGGTTTCGGGATTCACGATTCCTGATTCTCTCTCTGGTTTGCGCGACGGGTCGTGGGTGGTTTTCGATATAAGGGGCTTAAAGAAAAGGGGAATCGCTGGCGACCTTTCTGAAAGAAAGTTGCCAGTGATTCCCCTTCGGTGAGGTTTGTCAGGGATGTGGTGATGTCACCCTCGCTGCGATTATTCGCTGGCGAGTTGGCGCCCCGAGAAGGCGCGGACGATGTCATCGCCTCCTGCGACGATGGTGATGTTCCCGACGTTATGCGCGACCTCGCTCAAAAGCTCGAGCTCCTTGAGGCGCATGAGCGCGGGGTTGTTCTCCATCATCTTGGCCGTGTTGGCCTGAGCACGCGTCGCGGCGGTCTCCTCGCGGCGCATGATCACGTTCGCGGCGGCTTGCTTCTCGGCCTCGATCACGCGGTTGAGCAAGGTCTTCATCTCGCCGGGCAAGATCAAGTCCTTGAGGTCGATGCGAAGGATCTCCACGCCCCACTCTCTGGTGCGCGGCGCGAGGTCCGAGAGCATCGCCTCGGCGGCGGCGTTGCGCGCCTCGAGCAGCTCGTCGAGCGAGCAGCCCGCGATGTAACTGCGCGCCACGAGCTGCGCCTCGCTATACACCGCGTTGTCGAGCGCGGTCTGCGCCTCGACGCTCGCGCGCGCCTTTCGCACCGCCCACTTCACCACCAGGTTCAAACGCAACGTGACCTTGTCACGCGTCATCACCTCCTGGCCCTGGATCTGGAGCTCGCGCTCGCGCATGTCCACGATCTGCGCCGTCACGTCCTTGCGCCACTGGTTGATCCCGTAGCGTCCCTCGCCAAGCTCTGCGACGAACTCACCGCCGACCCACACCAGGCAGCGCTCGTGCGGACGCACCGTCTGCTGGATGACGTAGGTCGAGGGGATCACCCACCAATCCTCCTCCGAGGCCGTGGTCATCAGCGCGTCGGTGGCGAACACCTTGAAGGTGATCTTGCGACGCAGCTGCCACACGAGGTAGCTGCCCGGCCCGAGGCAGGTGAATGCGCGCCCCTCGCGATAGAGGATGGCGAACTCGCCAGCGCTGACCTCGAGCGGGTTCGCGGCCTTTTGCGGCAGCACCCGCGCGATCTCGGGCATGACATCGACCGAGACATAGCCCGTGTCCACGCTCAGGTACTGGATGCTGATCGGGCGCCGCGCCTTCATCCAGATCTGATGGCGGCCCGGCTCGAGCAACTTCGTGACGGTGCCGTTGACCGAGAGCACGATGAGCTGGTTCTCGCTCACGGTGTAGGCGGTCAGGATGTTTGCGGGGATGAGCTCCTCGTGTTGCACGGGCACATCCGCCATCAGCTCGCGCGTGTCATAGACGGTGGCGCGCACATCGTGGCGAAGCTGCCAGAGGATGTAGCGCCCTGTCTCGAGCAAGCGGACAGGCTTGTTGTCCACGCTCAGGATCGCGATCTCGTGCTCCTCGAGCACGACCTCATAGCCTGCCTCGTCGGGCAAGATGGCGCGAAGTTCCGGCGTCGAGAGGCTAAACCCTTGCGCGATGTCGATGAGCTCGATGCGCCACTCGGCGCCCCATGCCCAGTAGCGGTGCCGCCCCGGCTCGAGCCACTTGATCAAGCGGCCGTCGCGGTAGAGCAGGCCGCGCTGATGTTCTTCGATGATCTTTGTGATGGTGCTCATACCTGCTCCTTCCCGCGACCTTCGCGGCGTTTCTATCGCTGACCTGATCGCCAGCGTTTTTTTCGCGTCACGCACTGAAAATAGGCGCGATGCGCGTGCACTTGTTTTTGATGAAGGGCGCCAAACACCACAGCTGACTGACCCGAGACCACGAGGCGCACAGGATGCGGGAGGTGTTCGCCGGCTCGGTCAGCGCAGGGCGCGTCGTTTTGCCTCAAATGAGGTCCTCCTTTCGGATTGCCTCATTTGCGGCTTTGCGAGTTGCCGTGTTCTGGAGCGGGTTTGACACGAGAGACTGCTATCTCTCGCGTGACGCCTCTCTTGGGCTCCCTTGCGCCCCTCCATATGCGCTTCCTCTGCGGCGATCGTTTTGCCTCATTCGAGGCAACCTTCACGCCGCGAGGCGTTGCAGAGCTGGAGGGATCTGGGGGTTTGGCTGTGGTGAATGGCCTCCTTCGTGTCTCTTTGGAAGAGATCTCGATTAACAGTCGAGTGTCAAAACCGCTTGACGCACCCCCCCAGACAAAAGCGGGGGGGCCAGGAGTCGAACCTGTTGGTTTTCATTTTTTCCCAAGGCTAATGCTCTACCTGACTGAGCTACCCCGCCGTGCGTAGTGGCGGGGGCAGGATTCGAACCTGCGACCCTTAGCTGATGAAAGGGTGATGCTTCGTAGGCATCGGTTGGACGTTTATGAGACGTCTGAGGTCTGGCGTTCCATTCGCGAGAAGCGCGCTTCCTATACATCTTCGTGTCACCGAAGAGAGCGGGCCTGCACGCATCGCCTGTGTTCCCTACCTCGGGGCGAAACAACTCCAAGGTTCGTGCCAGCTATTCCGCGCGCGCCAAAAAGACGGTGGGATGCGCTCGTCACGCCTCTCGCTGGCGTTATTCTTGGGTTGGTTTTTAGAAAAACGTATAGGGATTTATCTTGAAGTGGTTTCGAGCACGCCTCTCGAATCTACTTTAAGTTTTGCGCGCTCCCCTTGTTTCCCCTCTCTCCCAACCCATGGCAGGACTTTTTTACCCTCGGGACGCAAGATCCACGCTCGCTCGCCCGAAAACCTCTCTGAATCCAACCTCGGCGCCGCATCGGTAGAGACGGCGCCGCTTTGTCATGCAACGAGAGGACGCGAGGAGATCACGCGATGTCAGACAACAAGGTCAGTGGCGCGAGCAGCAACAGTTGGGGACTCAGCACTCTGGTCGAGGCGGCCATGGGCGAGCCCGAGGCTCCGGCTACATCCGGCGCCAACACAAAGAAAGAGGTCGCGCAAAAACAACAGGACGCCTCGCAACAGGACTCCTTCGAACAGGATGGTGGCAGCGACGCCGATGATTTCATGAACTGGGTCGGCGCAAAGGCGACCTCGATGAGCGAGGACGCTGGAAAACTCATGGACGAGGGTATGGCCACCGTCGGTGAACTTCTCGGCGGCGCGGGCGAGCCTGGAACGGTCGATAAGAAGCTCGTCGATGGTATCGGCAAGGCTGCAAATGTAGTCGGTCAGAAGGTCGATGAGATCGAGATCTTCGACGCCGAGACAAACCGCAAACTCGATCGCCTGCAATCCATGTCCGCCAATGACTTCCTCACCATGGGATTGGATGAAATTGGCCTCGATGCGAGCAAGCGCGCCGAGATCGAGCAACGCATCGACCAACAAGTCACGATCGCAAAGGATGAGATCGACGCGATCGGGCAATCCCTCACCTGGGACAACACAAGGAACGATGTCGCCAATATGGCCACTCAGGTTCTCGGTGGCGCCGCCGAACTCTTCGGGGATGCTCACGAGATGTTCGAGGGGCACGAGCAAGCACTGAGCGTGTTCAAGAGCGTCGGTTCGAGCATCCAGGACGCAGGGACGTTGGCGATCGTCACCGGGGTTCCTGTCGGGCCGCTGCTCATCGCTACCGGAGCGGCTGTGGAGTGGGTGGGAAATGCGCCTGAGAACCTCACCACCGCAAAAGAAGCAGCCCTGGAACTCAAGGCGGGAATCGAGCACTTCGATCCCGGCGCCATGGCAGAGCGCGTCTCGAAACTCCCTGATGGTCAAGCCGTCAGCTATACGCTCAAAGCCAGCGGCGATATCCACAAGGGGCTTGGCGCTGGCCTCGAGGTCGGACACGAACTCAAGGTGGAGAAGAAGGGCGAGAAGTTCTTGCTCGAGGTCAAGAGCGAGGCTGCGTGGAGCATCGGCGTGGGGTTGAAAAGCCTCGACGAGGGGGCTTCGATGGACAACGTCAGCAAGGGCGGAGCGTCCGTGGTGATCGAGTGTGATAGCGCGGAGGGGGTCGAAGCGCTCGCGAAGATGATCAAGGCAGGGACTTATGATCCGAGCAGTTTGGCGGATCTGGAACTCCCCGATTCTGTCTCCATCCAGAAGGTGACTTACGCTGAATCGGATGGCGGCGGCGTGGGGCTCAAGCTCGCGTCGTTCGTCGGCGTCGGCGCGTCCAAGGAGTGGGGGACAAGCTACGGTGTGCTGAATGAAACTGCGGGTGATGGGAAGAGCGCGCTGTTTGCCGAGAAATCGAAGAAGACGGAGGCCGGGATTTCATTCTCTGGCGTGGCGATCGGGGACAAGGTCAATCCCTCGGACATTCGCGCGCATCTCTCCAACCTCGAAAATGACGACATCGATCAGTTCTTCGAGGACATCGGCCCTGACGCACGAGACATCGCGCTTCAATCGATCCAGATCCAGCCCGGAGATCAACTCAAGGTCTCTGACGAGTCCAAGATCACAGTCTCTGCGCCAGCCTTTGGCGCAGACGGCGCTGGCGAGGTCTTGCATGGGCTCAAGATGAGCTATGAGACCAAGGTTTCGCTCACGGTGGGAACCAGCACGGTGGAGGTCGAGCGAAAATATGAAGTCACAGATCCCGCCGGGCTCGCGCGACGTCTCGGGGTCAGCGTCGAGTCTCTCGCGGAGAACTTCGCGAATGGACAAATCACGCGCGATGTATTGCGCCAAAAGCTCAAGGGGGACCTCACCGACTACATCAACGTCGAGGTCAAGGTTCAGCACCGTATGTCGGATGTGCAAGGGGTCATTGGGGTTGGTGGCTTCACTGCTTCGCGCACTGATTTTGCAAAACCTCTCGACCTTTACTCCTCCAAGCTCGGGGAGGATGGGAGAAAGGTTCGTAGTGGTGTGTTGAACGACGCCATGGACAAGGCTGGTGAGCAAGTTGCGAAGCCCCTCTCGAAGGTTCGCATGAGCGATCTGGCTACCCACGTGATCAAGGGCTGACGGGGACAGCCATCTGCATCCTGCGGCGCGCGCGGTGGTCGAGCACAGATAGCTCGCGCATCGAGGCGCGGCCGGTGGCGTCCATCACGACGATCTCGTGATCGCCAAGCTGCGGCACCCACCAGAGCTTCTCGTTGGACGCCGTCGAGCCGACATATTCACCATCCACATACCAACTCAGCTCCCCGTGCACCTGCGTCTTTGCTTCGAGCGGGACGCGCTGGCTATCTGTGGGGATGCCGGGGATGATCATGACCGTCTGACCGCGTTTTGGCAGGAGCATCTCCGGGGCGCGCTCGCTCGATGGCGGCGAGCAACCTGGCGCCCACTCGGGGAGCGCCGCGCGGGCGCGGTGGCTCGCTCCAAGCCATGTTGCGATCTCGGGCGGGAACGTCGCCACGCTCTTCATCTGCGTCTCGCGCCCCTGACGACACGCCGAGCGTGTCATAAGCCCTGTCTCTTTCTCGACCTCGATATGTTTGTGGTAGGGGCACGTTTGCATCGGGACGCCGCGGACGGGGACCTCGACCTCGTGCTTGTGGTTGCAGGCAGGGCCAGGGAGGTGCCCGGATAGCGAGCAGACCTCGATGGTCTTTATCGCATCCTCCGGTTTCGCGATCCCGTCCGCTTCGCGCGGGACGAGCGCTTCGAGCACGTCGAACATCAGCGGCGCTGCGGCTCTGGCGCCAACAAGCTCCGGGCTCGATGCGTTCGAGTAGTTGCCCAGCCAAATCACTGCGGTCAGTTTTCCAGAGATCCCCGCGCTCCACGCGTCCCGGTAATTGTTGCTCGTGCCCGTCTTCCAGTGGATGACGTGATCCTCGGGGAGGTCTGCGCGCCATGCCATATCGGGGCGCTCGCGCTCGGCCATCGCTTGCAGCACGAGCCAGCTCGATCCTTCATCGAGTAATCTGTCCTCTGGTGACTGCTCTTCTCCTTCGTCGCTGCGTGCTTTCATGTTCAGCGTGATCGGTCGGTACGCTCCCCTGTTCGCCAGCATCGCGTAGAGCCCGGCGACCTCGAGCGGCGTCGCCTCGACGCCGCCCACTGCGATCCCCAACCCGTAGTGCCCGTGCGTGTTCACCAGATGCGAGAACTCCGCGCGGCGCAGGAGCGCGAGCAGGTTGTCCGGGCGGAGCTGCTCGATGAGCGTGATAAATGGGATGTTGAGCGAGCGGGTGAGTGCGTCCTCGAGCGTCACCAGTCCGTTGAAGGTCTCGCTGAAGTTGAGCGGCGTCCAGTCCGCGCGCTCGATCGGGATATCGGGGACGAGCATCTGCGGGTGCACCATCGCCTGATCCATCGCCATCGCCAGAATCACTGGCTTGAGCAAGGAGCCCGTGGAACGCGAGGTGGCAAATCCTGGGATTTGCCCCGAGTGCACCTCGTCCTGAAAGTCGAAGTTGCCGACCACCGCGAGCACCTCGTGGGTGGTGTGGTCGACGACGACCGCCGCGCCATTGTGAATCCCTGCTGTGGCATATTCGCTGTGACGCTCGCGCATCAATTGCTCGACCACATGCTGTGTGCCTCGGTCGAGCGTCGTCAGGTAAACCTCGCCAGCGGCGCTCGCGCGAAGCCAGTTCGCCAGGTGCGGGACCTCGCGAGGGAAGGGGGTCAGGCTCTCGGGGACATACGCCCCGATAACCTGCTCGAGCGCTTCTTCCTGCGTGATGGTTTGCTCGCCGCTGCCGATATCGAGCTCGCCCAACGCGAGCAGCTCGCGCGCGATCTCATCGCGCCCCTTTCGCAACCTGTCCACGTTGTCGCGGTGGGGATAGCGGCTGTTTGGCGCCTGCGGGACGGCCAGCAAGGTCGCGATCTCGGTGTTCGAGAGCGCGTCGGCGCGGTGGCCAAAGTACGCCAGCGAGGCGGCGTCGACCCCCTCGATGTTGCGACCGTAGGGCACGAAGCGCAGGTAGTTCGCGAGGATCTCGTCCTTGCTCATCCTGACCTCGAGCTGCATCGCGCGGAGTGCTTCAGTGATTTTGGAGCCGAGCGTGCGAGGTCTCGGTTCGAGCACGCGCACCAGCTGCATCGTGATCGTGGACGCGCCCGAGACCACGCGTCCATGTTGAATGTTCGAGAGCGTCGCGCGACCGATGGCGATCGGATCGACACCGGGGTGGCTGTAGAAGCGCTGATCCTCGAGCGCGAGCAGGGCGTCGATGTAATCCGGGTCGATCTCATCGACGCCGATCCCCACGCGCCACATGTCATCCTCGGAGAGAAAGACATGCGCGGGCTTCCCATCTCGCCACTGAATCATGGTCGAGTCCCTGGCTTGAAGCCGCCTTGGCAGCGGGATGATCAGGGCCAGGATGTAGAGGAAGAGCAGCGCCGAGCCGAGCCCGAGCGCCAACGCCGTCAGGCGTTGGCGCCGGGTCTTTGTCAGGTGCGCGAGTCGCTCGAACAATCAGTCCTCCCAGGGGCCGACGATGACGACGCGCTGACCATCCACGCGCGCCCACTTGGTCGGGTCATACATCGCCTCGGCGGATGCAGCGGGCGCCTTGAAGACGCCCGCGCTCGTGGCGCGGAGCGCGACCACCAGCGTGACCTCCTTGCCCGCGTAGAGCTTGCCAAACGCCTCGACGCGATCATCGCGCAGGTTCTGGTGCTCCTTGCGCCAGAGGTTGGCGGACAACCCTGGAGGGATGTTTCCGCGGCCGAGGTTGGGGTTCTCGATCTCCCAACCTGCCGGGAAGCGCTCGACGAGCGCGACGTTGTCGATGGTCTCGTTGGTGTTGTTCTTGAGCGTGACGCGCGAGTAGACCACATCCCCGAGCTTGATCGAGCCCAGGTTCAATGGCTTGCCGCTCGCGTCGAAGTACTCGCGCTTGATCGAGAATCCCTGACCACCAAACTGCACCGTCGGGTTCGTGCGCACGCCCTCGGAGCTGATGATCATGTAGAGCTTGCCCTCGGACTTCTTCTGCAGGTCGAGCTTGATGCTCGAGTACTCGCTGGCGCGAATCAGTCCCCAGGTGCGATCGGTCTTCTTGGGGTTGGTCTGCGTGATCTCGAACTCGTTGCCGTTGACCGTCAGCTTGGCGTCCTCGAACGAGGACGCCGAACCTTCGAGCCACTTCCCGAGCGCGGTCACGCCCCAGACGATCTCCTGTGTCGTGTACCAGTAGCTGCGCTGCTGACCCAGGCGGTTTGCCACCAACTGCGCGAGCAGCTCTCCCTTTTCGTTCTTGCCAAAGAGGTCGTAGAACACGGCCAGCGAGAGCGCGCGGCGGCGAAGATCCGAGTAGTAGCTGTAGCCATAGGAGCGCTCGTTGTTGATCGCCGAGACGTCAGGGTTCTCGAGCTCCTTGGCGAAGCGATGGTCGCCCATTTTGTAGAGCGACGCCTTGAGCAGGTAGAGTGATTCTGCGCGGCGAGAGCCGTTGTACCAGGTGTTGGTGCCCGTCTCGACGACGTTGATGAGCTTCTGGACGCGGCCCTTGTTGCCGCGATCTGCGACCGCGAGCACGTAGTGCATGTATGGCTCGGCGTAGACGTAGGTCGAGCGACCGACGTTCCCTTCGAGCCACTCGAGCGCCGAGTCGAGGCGTTGTTGTGGCACATCATACCCCTTGGCCTTGGCGTCGATCAGCATATGCGTCGCGTAAGCTGTCCCCCAGGCGTCCGGGTAGCGCCCCCCTGGCCAGTAGGCGAAGCCACCAGCCGAGGTCTGCATCGAGAGCACGCGGCGGATGCCATGGCGCACCATCTTGTCGATCTCTTCCTGCTTGGGCGCGATCTCGGGCGCGACCTGCACCAAAATATCCGAGACAAACAGCAGCGGGCGCGTCGAGCTCGTCGTCTGCTCGATGCAACCATAAGGGTAGCGAATCAAGTACTTCAGGTGATCGAACGCCTCGCCGTAAGGGTTGTTGGTCAACCAGAAGGTCGTGCGCTCGCTGGTGGGCTCCCAGCCTGACAGGTAAGGCATGAGGTCGGTGGTCCCTGCGGGGACTTCGACGCGCGTGACCTTGGTCTCTTTGGGGCCGCCTGGGATAAATGGAACGATCGCCTCGTCGCGGCTCGCGATGTCGCCATCCGATGCGATGACCTTGAACTTGGCGATGCCTGACTGACGCAGCCCCTTGACGCGGAAAATCACTGTCTCGGAGCGTCCATCCTCGAGCGTGACTTGCTTGCTCGACTCGCTGAGCAATTGCACCAGCGGTGAGTCGGGGAGTTTCGCCTTGCTCAACCCCTCGAGCTCTTGCTCCTTGGCTTCGAAGTTGACCGTGATCGCGCGCTTCTTGCCCGAGACGTTCGAGACAAAGACGGGGATATGAACCTCGTCGTTTGCGGTCAGGAAGCGAGGCAGCGTGGCCTGAATGGTGATCGGGTCGCGCACGAGCACTTCAGACTCGGCGCTGCCGACGCGGTTCTTGCTCGCGGTGACGACCATGACGCGCAGCGCGCCACGGTAGAGCGGGACCTCGAAGTTGTGCTGGAGCTTGCCTGATTTTGGCACCTTCACCAAACCGGACCAGAGCGCCACGGGCTTGATCGCCTTGGGACGACCCAGGCCAGCGTCATCCTTGCCGCTCTTCTTGGCTTCGGCCATGGACTCTTCCTCGTCGTACTCGTCACCACCGCCCGGCTTGCCGCGCATGTGCTCGAGCTGCAAGGCCCAGCCGACCGTGTCGAAGGTGTCCACGCCGAGCGCGCGGCGCGCGAAAATCGCGCTGTTCGGATCGGGCGTCTTGAACTTGCTCAACGAGAGGACGCCCTCGTCGACCGCTGCGATGGTTGCCCAGGTCTCCTCGTCCTGTGGTCCGATGTCGATCGAGACGGTGAACTTGGACTCGGAGCGGATCTCCTTGGGCGTGTTCAGCTTGATGTCATGCGTGTAACGCTTTGGCTTGATCTTGACGCTCGAGACGCCGATGGCGCGACCTGGCAGGAAGGCTTCCTGCGAGTCGAGGTGAGGGTCCTTGATGATGAGCGCGGAGACATAGACGTTGGGGACGAAGTCCTTGACCTTGAAGGTCCACTTGTTCTCGCCAGCGTTCACATCCATCCACTGCTGCTCGACGACGCGGTGCGTCTCGACCGTCAGGAGCGCGCGGCCCTTGAAGGGGGCCTCGAAGGTGACGGGGATGTCCTGCCCGAGCTCGACCTCTTCTGCGACCTCGATCGGCACCGAACCTGGCTTTTGCGGGCTCGGCGTGAAGTCGGTGCTCGCGTCGCGAGACCACCAGTAATAGTGCTGCCTCGCGCCAGGGACCTCGAGCTCGGAGCGCGCCTTGCCTGATTCAGCGCGGACGATAAACGCCGAGCCATCTTCGCGCGGCGAGAACTTGAGCTTGAACTTGCCGCCCTGGACCTTGGCGACCTGTTTTCCTTCTTCGACCGGGCGACGGTACCAGTGGTAGCGCTCGTAACCGACGTTCTCATCGAAGTACCAGCCATACTCGGAGACCATGCGGACCATGCTGACCTCGACCTGGTCGACGCCGCTCATCTCGTCGCCCTCCCAGTTGACCACGATCCCTTCGACCTCGAAGTCCTTGCCAGCTCGCGCCTTCTTGGTCTGGGTCTTGAGCCCGATGTAGTAGGGCGCGGGGTGAACGTCGGCCGAGGCGCTCGAGGTCGTCACGCGACCCGAGCCCGCCTCGAACACCGAGACATTGGCAGAGACCGTGCCCGAGACCTCGAAGCTCTCTGCTTCATCCGTGATCGGACACTCGATGTTTGCCTTGTCCTCGGCGTCGATCTGCGAGGTCGCCGTGCCGAGGTCGATCGTCTTCGCGGTGCGCGTGGCGCTGATGGTGTTGTAGCTGTAGTCCTTGTTCTTCTTTGGCGTGAACGAGCTCGGGCGAAGCCAACAGCGAACCTCCGCGCGGCTCCCCTCGGCGCTGCCGCCAAAGAGGTACTTGGCGTCGACATCGACAGCCATCGTCTTGCCGACGAGGTAATCCTTCTTGGCGAGCTTGGCGCGGACGCGCATACGCTCGGGGACAAACTCCTCGATGGAGAAGCTGTAGGAGGCGACGAGCTTCTTGCCCACCTTTGCCTCCATCCTGTAGCGACCCGTCGGCGCGAAGTCGTCGAACTCCTCCGAGATCTCGAGCATCCCTGCGGCGTTGGTCTTGAGCACCTCGCGACGGATCAACCTCGAGCGCGAGTCGCGCATGACGACCTCGACAGGGAGCCCTGCCTTGGGCGCCTCGTGCGAGCTGCCATCGCGCAACATCGTCACGAAGCGGCCCGTCTCACCGGGGCGATAGAGGTCGCGATCGCCATAAATCACTGCCGTGTAGCGTTGCTCGTCGAGGTAGGGCTTGCCATAGCTCGAGCCGTCGGAGTCCTGCGTCGAGAGCTCGCTGTATTTCAGGTAGGTGAAGTCCCCTTCCTTGCTCGCCACGAGCGCGAAGGGTGGGGTCTCGTCGACGTCCTTTTCAGGCAAGGTCAACACGCAACCTCCGCGAACATCCGTCGTGCAGCGTCCGAGCACCTTGCCGCTCGGGCGGACCGCCTTGATCTCGACGCCGCTGCGCGGCTTGATGTCGCGCATGCCAAACGCCCAGGCATAGATCTCCTTGCTCCAGGGGGCGCCCGGAGCAGTGGCGGCGCGCTTGGCGACGAGGTTGATGTCCGTGATCAGCAAGCGCGACTCGTCGCGGCGACCGCGCCCCTCGACCTCGATCTCGTAGACGCCAGGTTGTGGCTCTGGCAACAGGCTGCGCACATCGATCCAGCTCGTCTGCTCCTTGTCTTCCGGGTTCTCGAGCTTGAGCTCTTCCTTGAGGACGACGTTGGCGACGCGCGCGTCAGCGTTCTCATTCCCACCGCTCATCCAGAAGACGAGGTTGTTGTAGGGGATATGGCGGATGGTGATCTCTGCCTTGTCGACGTTGAGGTGCCTGAAGGCGATCTGATCCCATGCCTCCTTGGGGATGTAGCGCCCCTTGGTGGTGAAGTTCACGCGAGGTTCGCGCTCGGGGATGGTCAGATCCTCATCATAAGTGACGCGCAGGATGCCATCGGCGTCGGTGCGAAGCCCTGGCTTGATCTTGAGGTTGTAGGTGCGGCGCTTGAAGTCGCCAAAGATGCGGAAGCCTGCACCAGAAGGCGCGATCTCGAAGTCCACCTTGGGCGTGAATTCGATAAAGCGCCTGGCCGACTCGACCGTCGGCATGCAGCGCGAGCTGACCTCGAAGTCCTCGTAGATCTGGCGATCCCAGTAGTAGCGCTTGTCGCCAGGGACGCCATCATCATCACACACGACCTCGACGTAAAAACCGGACGTGCCTTCTTTCTTGTATACCGAGAGGATATCTACCTCTGGGCCCTGGATGACGACAGCTTCGGCCGAAGCTGCTGCGGCCTTGATCTCGTTGTCAAAGGGGATGCCTTCGCCAACCTTGACCGCGAGCTTCTTGTTTGGCTGCTTGCCAAAGATGGCGTTGCGAAGGCGCACGCGAATGGTCGTCCCTGGCTGCGAGGTCGGGATGCTCACATCCCGGACAGCTTGCCCCGCGTAGGTGAAGTTCAAATAGGAGGTCAGCTGCGTCGTCGAGGGGGGCGCCGAGAAGTTAAGCTCGGTCTCGACGGTCTGCGCGTCGATGCGCACTGGCGTCGACATCGAGACGAACTCGAAGGGGGGCGTCTTGAACTCGTAGGTCCAGGGCGCATCCGGCGTGAGCGCGTTGTCGGCGACCTGGATCGACTCGAGCCGGACCTTGTAAGTCCGGCCCGGCTTGAACGCTGTGTTGGGTCGAAAGATCAGCGAGCGGTTCGTGCCGCGCTCGAGCCGTCCCTGAATCGGCGGCTCGATGACCAGCGTGTTCTTCTCGAGGTCGACGCGGCCACCGTCATTTCGTGTGCCGAGCTCGGTGCGCGAGCCGGACACGAGGTCGATCTTGGTGTTGATAATGAGCTGGTCGGGCGACATCCCTTCAGGCCCAAACTCCATAAACTCGGGCTGGATCTCGGAGACCTTGATCGGCTCTTCTTGAGCGAGCCCCTCGCTCTCCTCGTCCGCGCGTGCGCTTTCGTCTTTCGCCGTTGTCTGATTCTCGTCCTTGTCTTTCTTGGGATCGGGCTTGTCACTGCATCCTTGCAGCGCGATCAGCAGCGCGCCCATCAGCATGATGGTTCGAGTGCGCTCCAAGCTGTGCGAAAGCATCGCTCGCGTCATGGAGATCTCCTGTCGTGAACTCGTCTGGGGTGAGTTTGGTGATTTGAATGGTCGCCTTCTTTCGAGTGGCCGCAGCATACCGCAACTCTCGCGAGGATGCACTGCGCTCTCTTGACGTGGTCTTCTCGTTAGCCGTGCTCGAAAACCCTGATAGAAAGCCGTGATATTCCGAACTATTGATTCCCGAGTCATTTTTTGTTGGCGCGGTTTTTCATGGAAAAACGCGCCCGACTACCACGTGTAGCCGAGCTGGAATGGGACCTCCAGCGCGCGCAGTCGATGCGAATCCGAGGTCGGCCCTGGATCGATCACATGCACCGCATATGTCGGGCGCCAATCCAGAAACAGATGCTCCGTCAGCATCACCCGCGCGCGTCCCCACGCCATCCAGCCCGCGCCAAATCCTCGCGAAGGTGCCGTCAAATAGAACACGTGCACCCCCGCTCTCCATGTCACCCGATTTCCACTCAGCCAACGCAACCCCGCGCCAAACCCAAACGGCGCGATGATGCTCGCCTGCTCTTCTGGCCACACCTTGACGCGAAATGCCGCGTCGAACTCCATCCCGAGGCGCCCTTTGATCTGCCACGCCCCCGCGTACACGAAGTCCCCCGCCACATAAAAATCTGTCTCGTCTCCATCTGGCTGCAACCTCACGGTCGCCTCGAGGTCGACCGCTGGATACTTCATCGAGACGCTCGAGAACGAAATCACTGGCCCTCGGCCTGGCTGCCGCGTCGTCTGCGGTTCACCCAGCGTGCCGTTCGACGGTTGCTCGGTGAACGAGAGGAACCCGGTCCAGATGCCCGCGCTCAGCGCGGGCGCGAAGTCGGTCTTCCTGTTTGCTGTGGTGTAGGGATCGGTTTGCTCGGCGACCTCGGGCGCTGCCGCGTTTTTGGATGACTCGGGGGGCGTCGGTCCATCGCCTGGCGTGTCGCGCGGCGAAGAGAGGGGGGCGGGGTCGGGCGATGCACCTTCGGTGGGATCTCGCTCGGGTTTCCCGTCGCCCGACCCCGCCCCCCTCTCTTCGCGCGCTCTCCGAGCCATCTCCAGAGCTTGCTCGCTGTGGCCTGCGCGCCAGCGGTCAACCTCGGGAATCACCGCCGTAAAAGCGCGCTGCAATGCGGCGCGCACGTCCTCCTCGCCAAACTTGCGCCCCGCTGGCGTCGGCTGCACGAAGCGCTGCATGATGTCTCCGCTCGGGCCGACCACCGTGACGAGCACGCCATTCGACGTCGGCTCGAAGCGCAAGATCGCCTCGAGCGAGAGCGCTCGCATCGCCTCTCGCGTCAACGCCTTCTCTTCTTCGGTGTCTGGTGGCGCGAGATCGATGCTCTCGAAGCGAGCGTCGAAGCGCTGGCCAATGCCCTGGCGGGTGTCGATGCGGGGGCTCTTTTCGAGGATCACGTCGAGCGCATCGAGGAACTCGGGCGGCGTCCCCTCGCGCTTTTGCAACCCGAGCAAGAGCGGCGCCTCTTCCCCCTGTCGCTCGACATTTGCCTCTTGCGCGAACGCCGGTCGTACTGATGAAATCAGGGGGAAGGCGATGGTGACGAGGAAGATCCTCGCGAATCGTCCGAAATAGATGGTGGCGCGTCTGCCTTTTGCATCATGCTCCAACCGAGGTACCCTGTGAGCGTCGCGCCGAGCAAGAACGCGATCGCCACGGCGACCATCAACATCTCGTCCTTTTGCTTCTCCATCCCTTCCTCGTGGCTCGGCCATCGCGCTCGCGCTCCGTCGGTAAGGTCCCCATCGCGAGGTTGAACCCTTCGAGTTCGCTCGCGCATTATGCCTGGACAGGGTCCACGCGCAACCTGTCTCCACGCTTGCCCCCGCCAGGAAGGCTCAGATTCGATGAACGTCAGAGATTACGCTATCCCCGCAGGGTTATCCGCCGCTGTCCTGCTGCTCCTCATGGTCGATGCCTTGCGTGGCGGTGATGAGTCAGCCTCTTCTCGAGAAGGTAACACGGCGACAGCGAGCGCGTCTTCCACCCCCGAAGTAGTCGCCAGGGCGTGGGATTTCTACAAGACGCGCCCTTACTACGAGCGCCCTCGCGAGTACTCACCGACCCCGGAAGGGCTCGGTGATTTGCGCGCCTCGACGTGCGGCGCTTGCCACCAGCAAATCTACCAGGAGTGGGCGGTCAGCACGCACCGTCACGCATGGCTCGATGACGCGCAGTTCCAGGAGGAGCTCGCCAAATCCAGAGGCAAGCATGACCCGAAAAGCGGCGACGTCGGCTGGCTCTGTGTCAACTGCCACACCCCGAACATTCAACAGCTCCCCGAGCTTGTCGTCGGCCTCGAAGGAAACGACATCAACAAGCCGATCTATGAGAAGAACCCGACCTTCGACAAGGAAATGCAGCTCGACGCGATCACTTGCGCGACCTGCCACGTCAAGGATGGCGTCGTCTATGGCCCCTACGGTGACACGAACGCGCCTCACGCCACCGCGCGCGGCGAGTTTTTGTTGACCGAGCAGGTCTGCACCTCGTGTCACCAGGCCGAAGCAAGGTATCCCGTGCAAAACCTCGGGTGCTTCTTCTCGACGGGCGAGGAGTGGCGCGGGTCTCCTTACGCCGAGCGCGGCGAGACCTGCCAGAGCTGTCATATGCCTCACGTGGACCGCAAGGTCGCCGAGGCATTCGATGGCCCGATAAGGCGAACTCGCCGCCACTGGTTTGGAGGATCATTGATCCCCAAGAAGCCCGAATACTCCAGCGAGCTCGAGCCCCTCGAGGAGGTCTTTGGCAGCGGCGTGACGCTCGACCTCGCGTTGGCAAAGACCCCCGAGAAGACGCGCCAGCCCCCGAAAGGGCTCGAAAACACTCCGAAGGTCTTCGAGTGTGACATCGACACCAGCGCGTGCGTGACCTTGCGCGTCGACGTGACCAACTCGAGGGCAGGGCACATGATGCCTTCGGGCGATCCCGAGCGTCACATCGAGGTCGAGGTCGTCGCCAGAGATAAAAACGGCGAGGTCGTCGCCAGAGGGTATGACCTGATCGGCTCGCGCTACAAATGGTGGCCCGAGATCGAGCTCCTCGAGGACACACGCATCGCGCCGATGAAGACGCGCTCGCTGCACCTGTCCGTGCCAGCAACCTCCGGCGAACTCACCATCGAAATCACCGCGGACAAGCAGCGCATGTACTCCTCCGCCTTCGAACACCACCACCTCGAAGGAAAGTACGTCCGTGGCCGCCGCTTCTATAACTCCACCTGGAAGTTGGATGGATTGTCTTCCTCATCACAGCAAGCGCCCACGCTCTCACTCGTCAAGGAGGTCGATGATCTTGGCGAGCGCACCGAGCGTTCAGCACCTTGAGCGTATTCCTTTCCGCTGATTTCTTGTGTATCCGCGTCGAATACGTTGATCTTTGTATCCGATTGAAATACCAGAGCTGGATTGGTTACAGTCTCGGTAGCACAGATCCTGCTCATAAAATGGAGTGACGATGAAGCGAATGATGGGTGCGATGCTCTTGGCAGCGACGACCGCGTTGACCTTTGCTGGCGTGGGGTGTGGCCCCAGCTTTTCGGACGATTGCGTCACGTACTGCGACCTCGCCGAGACGACCTGCACAGGAGATGCGACCCTCTTCTCGACGCGTACCGAGTGCTTCGAGGCGTGCGAAGATTACAACAACGGCGGCAACGATGGAGACACCGACGGCAACACATACCAGTGCCGCCTGACGCACCTCCAACTCGCGAAGAACGCGCCCGCGCAACACTGCCCGCACGCTGGCCCCGATGGTGCTGGCGTTTGCGTTCAGGTGACCACGCGTTGTGACACCTATTGTGCTGAAATTCAGGAGCGCTGCACGGTCGACTCCACGAGGCAATACGCCTCGGTGGAGGAGTGCGAGAGCGCATGCCAGACGTTCAGGCAGAACGCCCCGGCGGGATCGCTCGAAGGAAACTCGGTGCAGTGTCGCATCGCGTACCTCTTCCAATCACCCGATGACTTCACGCCAGCGCAAGTGTGCGAGTCCGCCGGGCAGGCTTCGCCACAATGCGTCGACGGCGAGGAGTGAAGGGAGAAGTGCCCCTCGCGGTTATGCCGCGGGGAGGTACTTGCTCAAGCTCTCGTCTTGCTTCATCGCCTCGGAGATGATGCGCGTGAACGCCTCGGCGTCCTCGCGGCTGACCTCATCCTCGAGCAGCGGAACAAGCGAGGCGTGCTGCGTGCGAAGCATCTTCGCGAACGCTGCACGATCTCCAGGCTCGATGCCTGCCATTCCCGCCAAATCAGTCACCGTTTGACCACCTCCCATGGTGATCTCCTGGCTCAACGCGACCGCGTTGGCGTCCATGTAGACCTGCGCCTGATCGCAATCGAAGATCGCGTCCGTGGTCGATGAGGTCGTCGATGACACACCATCGACCGCCGTCAGCACCACGCCTGTCGTTGTCGTCGTGAAGAGTCCGGGGGTGAAGATGATGATGGTCTCATTGCCCTCGGCCATCGCCGGTGAGACAAACGCCATCATCGTCAGAGCTGCCAGGGCACCCGAGGTCATCGCGCGCCAC
This sequence comes from Myxococcota bacterium, assembly GCA_036155555.1. Lineage (GTDB taxonomy): Bacteria > Myxococcota_A > Bradymonadia > Bradymonadales > Bradymonadaceae > JAYZVO01. The sequence goes on along the minus strand of JAYZVO010000098.1, from coordinate 10,158 downwards.
ATTTTCTTCAAAGGCTCATTATTCATCATCGCCTCTCGCTCGATACAAGTTCATCGCATCGCGTACATAAAACATGGCAACAGCACATGTGTACGCTCTCGATAACTTTGTCGCGTGTAGGACGATGTCTTGTGCAACAAAATTCAGAAAGGCCCAGTTTTCGCTTTAGTTATACGCTCGATGTGTCGACGAGGCGCCAGCCGTAAGGCCGATCGCGCGCCTCGAAAAACTTTGCTCACAGCGCAAAAAACTCCACCGCCAGCGGCGGCAGCGTCACGCGGATCGAGTGCGGCATCCCATGGTGCGGCTCATCCTTCGAGAGCACGCCCCCCATATTTCCGACGCCACTCCCGCCATAATCTTCCGCGTCCGAGTTGAGGCGCTCCTTCCAGATCCCCGCTCTGGGCACGCCGATGAGGTAGTCGTAACGCACCACGGGCGTGAAGTTGCACACGATCAACACGGGCCTCTCTCTCTCCCTGTCCCAGCGCAGGAACGTCAGCACGCTCTGCGCGTTGTCCGAGCCATCGACCCACTGGAAACCGCTCGGATCACAGTCGAGCTCGTGCAACGCGGGGTGCTCGCGCATAAAGAGGTTGAGGTCGCGCACCCAACTCTTTATGCCACGATGCTCCTCCTGCTCGAGCAATTCCCACTGCAACTGCCCGTCGTGGTTCCACTCGGTGCGTTGCCCGAACTCGCCCCCCATAAACAACAGCTTCTTTCCAGGTTGCGCCCACATGTAACCGAGCAACACGCGCAAATTCGCGCGCTTTCGCCAGTCATCGCCTGGCATCTTTTCGAGCAGCGAGCGCTTCAGGTGCACGACCTCATCGTGCGAGAGCGGCAACGTGTAGTTCTCGCTAAACGCATACACCGCGCGAAACGTCAGCTCGTCATGGTGATGGCTTCTGTGGATCGGATCGCGCGCCAGGTATTGCAACGTGTCATGCATCCATCCCATATCCCACTTCATCCCGAAGCCAAGCCCCCCGAGAAAGAGCGGTCGCGAGACGCCAGGCCACGCGGTGCTCTCCTCGGCGATCGTCTGTACGTCAGGAAACTCCTTGTAGACGGTCTCGTTGAGCTGCTTCAAAAACGCGATCGCCTCGAGGTTCTCGCGGCCACCATGCTCGTTCGGTATCCACTCCCCTTCAGCGCGCGAGTAATCGAGGTAGAGCATCGACGCCACCGCATCCACGCGTATCCCATCGATGTGGTACTTTTCGAGCCAGTGAATCGCCGAGGAGATCAGGAAGCTGATGACCTCGTGCCGCCCATAGTTAAAGATGCAGCTCGTCCAGTCGGGGTGAAACCCCTTGCGAGGATCGGCGTGCTCGAAGAGGTGACTCCCATCAAACTGAGCCAACCCATGCTCGTCCTCGGGGAAGTGCGAGGGGACCCAGTCGAGGATCACGCCATAACCTCGGTTGTGCAGGTGATCCACGAAGTACTTGAAGTCTTGCGGCGTACCCTGGCGCGAGGTTGGCGCGAAGTAACCTGTCGCTTGATAGCCCCACGAGCCAAAGAACGGGTGCTCGGTGATCGGCAACAACTCCACGTGCGTGAAGCCAGTCTCATCCAAATAGTCCGCGAGCTTGTGCGCCGCCTCTCGATATCCGAGCGACCTCCCACCCTCTTCTTCGACGCGCATCCACGAGCCGAGGTGAACCTCATAAATCGAAATCGGAGCGTCGAGCTGCTGGCGGTCATGCCGCGTCTTCATCCACTCCTGATCAGACCAATCGAAGGTCGCATCCCACACGACCGAAGCGGTCGCTGGCGGCGTCTCGTGCCATTTGCCAAAGGGATCGGCCTTGAGCTGACGCCAGGCGTTGTCCCCCGAGATGATGCTGTATTTGTAGCGCTGCCCATGCTCGACGCCGGGGATAAACCCCTCCCAGATCCCGGAGGATGCGCGCGGGTGCAGGTAGTGCACCGAGTCATCCCAGCCGTTGAAGTCTCCCACCACCGCGACGCCCCTGGCGCTAGGCGCCCAGACGGCGAAGTAGGCGCCCTCGACCCCATCATGAGTGAGCAAGTGCGAGCCCAGGTGATTGTGCAAGTAGTTGTGGCGCCCCTCGTTAAAGAGGTAGATGTCCTGGTCGCTCAACAGGCTCGGTTCACGCCAGACGGCGCCACGCTCGAGCGCGGCGCGCTTTGCTTGCTTTTGCTTCTTGCTCATCGACTGGGCCCTCTCGACCAACTCATTCCGCTCGTCAAAGCTCGCAAACCACGCGCTGGAACACCACGCGTTGCGAACTCACCTCACCATCCGCGTCCAGGCTGTGCGCCTGAACGCGCATCTCACTCTCACTGATCGATTCGATCGTATACGTCGGGCGGCTGGTCCCTTCGGATTCGCCACCACCGTCGCCGCTGTAAATGCTCAGGTTGTCATCGTCCAGGCTGTAGAACCCATCCGATTGCTCGCCGGGCTGAACATACTCTCCATGATCACAGAGCACGATCGAGGTGTAAGCGCCTCCATCGCCGAACTCGTGCATGTAGGTCGGGCCGCGCCCTGTCCTGGCTTGCCAGCGCCCGAGGATGTCTGTCTCCCAGTTGCCAGTGACATCGCGGCGAGTGTTATCACACTCGTCGAGCAAACATGGGGAGAGCGTGCATCCTTGTAACGCGAGCATGCCGGAAAGAATCACGCCGATGAATGTTGTGCGATGCATCGAAAGACCTCCCTCATGCGTTGCCACCATCGCGGATCAACATGCCGATGAGAGTCCTCGAGCGCAAGGTCGACAGATGGTTTAACACATCGCCTTCAACATCGGCTCGAGCTGCTCGTGGAGCCATACGCGCCACGCCTCCATTTCCTCGCCCGCGCGTTGCGCGTCTTGCAACCAACGCGTGGCGGCGAGCAAGGTCGAAAGGCGGAGGCGCTCCCAGGCGATATCATCCGGGAGGATCGCTTCCAGGCCATACGCGCTGGCAATCTCGCGAACAAACGGCTCCCCCATCCACGTCAGCATGCCCACGAGGTCCCGCTCCGGCGCGCCGAGCGCCTGGTCCGCGAAGTCGATGATGCCGACGAGTTGCTTGCTTGTGGGAGAAAAGATCATGTGGCTCGAGCCCAGATCGTCGTGAAGAAAACGCAACGGACCCTGATAAAGCGGTGGGAACGTCACCTCTCGCCATTGCTTTGCCCATGTCCTCGCGCGCGCTCCGCCGAGTGCTTCCTCGAGCAACCCGAAGTCCTCTTCCACACGCATCACACGCGCTTCGAAGGACTCGCCAGCGATCGGGAGTCCCATGTCCGGAAAGGTCAGGTCGTGCAAGATCCTCAGGTTCTTGCCGAGGATCTTGGCGAGCTGCGCGCGTTCGTCCTCCTCGAAGGTGAGATCATCCCCTGTGACACCTTCGATCAAAGCGTAACCGAAGAAGGGGTAGGGGAACGCATCACTCGGCGCGCCGATGAACGTTGGCGTCGGTACCGCGAGCGAGAGCGCTTCCGAGATGATGGGCAACGTCGTCAGCTCACGCTCCATCGGAGGCACACAGCCCTCGCGCTTGGGGAAACGAAAGAGCCAACGCTCGCCCGAAGTCGTCTCGAGCACGTAGGTTTCATTGTCCCAACCTGCGCCAAAATACTGGATGGATGCGTCGAGGAAGTGATCTTGAAAGTTGTGCTCGAGCGCAGCGGAGACGCCTTTGGCGTCGAGCGTTCGATCACTGCTCCAGGGCATGGGGGCGGAGGTCATATTTGACTCGTGTGTGCGTCCGCTTATGCGAGCCACAACCTCCAACGGAAGCCAAAGCTGCTCGTGTAGCCGACGAGTGATGAGGACACCTTCCCCTCTTCATCGAGGATGTAAACGGTGGGGAAGGCGCTCACTTTAAAGGCATCGGTCAATGCTTTGTTCCCGAGCAAGACGGGATAGTCCACCTCGTGCTTGTCGACAAAGCCTTGAACCTCCGAGACTTGCTCGTATTCGAGCGCGATCGAGATCACGTTCGCGTCATCTCCCACGCTCTCGCGCAGCGCCGAGATCGTCGAACTCTCCGCGCCACAAACGCCGCACCACGGAGCCCACAACACGAGCACCGTCGGCTTCCCCTTCAGGCTCTCGAGTGAGACGCGATCCTTGCCATCGAGTGTGCCGAGCGAGAAATCTGGCGCGGGTTCCTTGCTGCCGATGAGGTCGCGCGATTGCCACTGCGTGATCAGGAAGAAAATCCCCAACATAACCGTCAGATCGATCCCCCAGCTCGCGTAGCGGTTGCTTCGCAACCTCGTCCATAATCCCGCTTTTTCCGAGGTTTGCTCGGTAACCTCGGATTGTTCTTTGGTGCTCGTCACGTCTTCTTTTACCATGGCGTCGCGTTCTCTCATTCTTGCTCGGCGTTGTCCGAGGATCGGCTGTTTGCTGGCAGTCGCCAGCACCCTCAATATGTATACACCCCCGAAGAGGATTCGATGCGTCAATTTGTCCGACCCGAACGGCTCCATAGCGCGATGCTCGTTGGCATCTGTGTATTTGCTGCGTTGGCTCAGGCGTGTTCGGGGTGTGGAGAAGAACCTCCCACATCCCAGGACATGACCTCCGGGATGCAAGACATGACCTCTCCCGAGGATATGCAGACACCAGAGGATATGAACGCGCCAGATCAACCTCGAGACATGCAAACCACTCCACAGGACATGTCCACGCCAGAGGATATGGGGCCTCCTCCGCCCGCGTGTTCACCGGTCGTGACCGAAGGGATGGGTGCGCCCATCAGCAAGACGCTCGGTGAGTGGCGCGTCGAGGTAAACGAAATCAGCGGCAAGTGGCGCGTGCTCGGGCCGGGTGGAGAGATGGACGGCGTGCCGAGTTGTGTCGACAGCAGCGAGACGACGCTCCCTGCCGCGCGCATCGCGCGCGGAGTCCCGATGGTGCGCAAGGGCTTTGGCGCCTTTCGCGTCAACACTCTGGCCGACAGCATGGATTACGTCCCCCTGAGCGGCGTGGTCGAGCGCGTCGAGGTCTCCGAGGACAGGATCGAGATCATCTGGCCACTGCTCGACCTGGAGAACGAGACAGCGCGCCTGGTGTTTTCGCTCCACGAAAACACAGACGATCTTCGCATCGAGCTCGCCACGAGCCTCGAGGGCGCGAGCGGCGGCGAGTTCTCGTTTGGCTGTGGTCAGGACGAGGGTTTCTTCGGGTTGGGGACGCAGGTCACGGGGATGGATCTTCGCGGCGGCACCTACCCCCTCTGGACCCAGGAGCAGGGGATTCACAAGGAGGAGACGCTCGTTGGTTTTCCCATCAGGAACTTGCTCGAGGCGGCCTATGCTCCGATGGGGGTGTTGCACTCCTCGGCAGGTTGGAGCGGGCTGGTCACGCACGATGCATTTAGCGAGCTTGATCTTTGCGAAACATATGGCGAGCGCGTCTCGATGCGATCTTATGCGGAGATGCCGGGGTTGGTCCTCGTCACGGGTGATTCTCCCCGCGAGCGCCTGACGCGCATCACCGAGTACACTGGCAGGATCACGAAACCGGCGCGTTGGACGTTTGGTCCCTGGAGCGACACCATCGGCGGCCCCGAGCGCATCGCGGAAGTCACCGAAGCGCTGCGCGCGAACGATATCCCATCGAGCGCTATCTGGGTCGAGGATTGGATCGGTGGAGAGATCACGCCAAACGGTTTCCGCCTCTCCTATGCGTGGGAGTGGGACCCCGGGACATACCCGAACCTCCCTGGAGATATCGACGCGCTGCACGCGCGCGGCTTCGCCTTCCTCGGTTACTTCAACACGTTCGTGCCCGAGCCAACGCGGATGTGGACGGAGGGGGTCGAGGGTGACTACCTGATCAAGGATGGCAACGGCAACGTCTATGACTTTCGCGATCCTGCCTTCCGTAACGCGAGCCTCGTCGACCTGACAAATCCCGCAGCGCGCGAGTGGATGGCGGGATATCTGGAGAAGGCCGCCGTTGACCTGAAGATCGATGGATGGATGGCGGACTTCTCGGAGTGGATGCCCGAAGACGCGGTGCTCGCGAGCGGCGAATCTGCCTGGACTTACCACAACCGCTTCCCGCTCGAGTGGCAACGCCTCAACCGCGAGATCTTGACCGCAGCCCACGAGGACAATGGAGATCGACCGGCAAACGATTGGGTCTTCTGGGCGCGTAGCGGTTGGGCCTCTGTCAATGGGGGATCTTCCGGGCTTGCGGCGACGATGTGGGGTGGCGATCAGAACACCGACTGGGGATACGATGATGGCTTGCCCACGGTCGCTCCGATCGGCGCGCACGTGGGGATGGCGGGCGTCGCGATCTTTGGCTCGGATATCGCCGGTTACAGTTGGATCGGCGAGGGAGACATCCTCTCGGACAAGGAGCTCTTCTTCCGATGGTCGACCATCGGCGCATTCCATCCATTGATGCGCACACACCAGGGCGCGGCAAAGTGTTTGAACTGGAGCTTCGAGCGCGACGCCGAGACGATCGCGCACTACCGGCGCTACGCTTCGATCCACACGCTCTTGCTCCCATACTTCGAGGAGCTTGCTGGCGAGGCGATGGAGTTTGGGTGGCCGATCACGCGCCACCCCTTCCTCGTCTTCCCGAATGATCGCGAGCTTTGGAGCAAGTCTTCTGATTACCAGTACTTTATCGGCGATGACATCCTCGTCGCGCCGGTGATGCAGGAGGGCGCCACCACACGTGAGGTGTACCTCCCCGAGGCGGGCTGGTGGCCATTGCTCGGTGATGCTCCTGTCACGACGCGAGGGGCGATGATGGTCGATGCCGTCGCCACAGAGATCCCCACATACATGCGCCCAGGTCGCGCATTGATTCTGCTCGGCGAGGTGGTCGATTCGTTCTATGGCGCCAGCGACCCCGAGGTCACAGACCTCGATGATGTGGAAGGGCACTACCGAGTTGGCCTCTACCCTGATGTCAGCGGTGTTGTGGTGGGAGGATTGAAGGATCGTCTCTCGGTCAGCGCCACAGGTTTGACCGCGGCGCCCGACTGGAGCACGGCGCAGCTTTCCGGTGCGCCTCTTGTCGAGTGCGATGGCGTCGAGCCTTATACTGCTTCTTGCTACGAGGAGGATCACCTCGTGCTGGTCGGCGAAGCACTCGAGGTCTCGATCGCGGGCGCGACGATCGAGGTGCAAGGCTTTGTCGGAGGGCGCTACGATCTTTACTGGGCGGGGGATGTTTTTGGCGAGCACAAGGACCCGACGACGCTCGAGGAGCTCGACTCCGACGCGCCGCCTGTGTGCGTGAACCCCAAGGGAGAGGAGTGATTTACTCTTCTTTCGAGGATGCGGCTGACGTGGCGCTCGAAGGTTCGCTCTGAGCCGCGAGCCGCATCCCATCGGTCATCAAACACGCCATGTATTCGGTGCGTCGCTCGCGCAGGTCCTCGAAATCCTCGGTGATATCGAGGCACGTGTCGTGCTTCTTCTCGACGATTTCCTTGCAGGTGTTCTGGAAGGGGGAGGCGTCCACGTCCCCCTTGTGGCCTGGAGGGTGATGGAGGCCGACGCAGGTTTCGACGCCATGGTTCTTGAGGTAGCTCGCGATCTTGAGTGATCTGCCGAGGTTCCACATCAACGTGGCCGTGACCATCGAGACGCTGACGAGGATCGAGAGCCAGAGGATGATCACGCTCCAATCACGAGGGGGGCGTTCTGGCTGGCGAGCGCGCATGAGATCTTCAGGCGTCATGATCTACCGGTGCGTTCTTGGGGCAAAGGGAAGTCCCTTCGGGACGCTTCCTATTTTGGGTTAGTTCGTTCGCTTTTGCAAAAGCACTTCATCTCTTTGTGCGATGCAGCCGGATCAGAGGCGCTGGCCAACGCTCGCTGGTCGTGAGCAAGCTCTCCCCGTCCGGGGCGTAGGTCAACGCCTCGCTCTGGAAAGTTGCCGGTGGTCTCACCGTATCGCGCTCCCCTCGAAGCAACGTCTCCAGTGGTGTCATCACATCGCTGCTACACCATGTGTGGATTTGGACGTAGGTCCTGATGGTGAAACACTTGCCATCGGGCGAGTAATCCGCCGCCGTGGCCAATCTCCCAGAGACGGATGGGTGCTCGAATGTGACCGAGCCGATCTTCTCCAACAAGATCGGCTCCTTATGTTTCTCGTGCGCCGCTGGTGGCACTCGAAAGATCGCGCTCTCGCCGCTCTTTGTTTTATGCACCACATAAAGCTGCCCGGAGACCGGATGGATCGCCAGCGACTCGGCGTCGTGAGGTCCTTTGGGGTAGGACAGGATCATGTTGTGGTCGACCTCCAGTGATTTCGGGTAGGGGGTCAGTGATTTTGGAAGAGGGATGCGGCTCACCACGACAAAGTTACGCGCGTGGCGATTGTCTCCGATATCCGCCAGGAAGAGGCAGCGCGCATGCTCGCCAGGCGAGCATGGACCGATGGTCAGATCTTCGGCGTCGTAAGGGTAGGTTTTCTCGAGGCGTACTTCCGCGCGCAACTCGCCGTCAGGGCCGAGCAAGAAGATGCGAGGGCGATCGCCCGAGTCGTTGTGCGCCCAGATGAGATCGGGGTGCGCGGGGTCGATGGCGATCCCGCTGATTTCGTCGAGCTCCCTCGACCACACGGTCCCGACGATCTCGGCGTCCCCCCAGATAGGGCTCGGCGCAGGCATCGTGAAGGGGAAGAGACGCAACGCCATCGCGCCGAGGAGCAAGAAGTGTGAGGGGATTCTCCACTCGCTCGGGCGAGTGTTCTCCTCCTCGCTCTCGTTCGAGGGAGTGGTCGCGTCGATGTCTTCTTGTGAATCCACGAGGAGCCGTAGGTCTCGAGCAAGGGCGGGTGATGTGAGCATTCAGGGGAGGTCACTCCCGCTGGCCTCCATCGTGCGCCACCTGCGCGCGTGAATCAACAGAGCGCGAGAGCCCGGTGAGTAAAACTCACCGGGCTCTCGGTTTCTACGCATCACTCGCGCTCATCGCGAGTGTGATGGTCAGCTCTTGCGGCGACGGCGAAGGCCGACGAGCGCGAGCGCAGCGAGCGCGCCTGCTTCCCAGGGGAGGCCGCCGGGGGTCGAGCCAGGAGCCACGTTGCAGCCTTGTGGCGCGCCGTTGGGGTTCTGGCTCACAGGTGCGGCGACGCACTCGCGCGAGTTCTTGTCGCAGACAAACCCATCGGCGCAGTCGAGGTCAGAGCCACAGACCGGGTGACACTCGTTGCCGTCGAAGAGGTGTCCAGGAGGACAGGGTGGAGGAGCGATGCTGCCACCGTTGGTGGGAGCAAGACCCTCGGTACAGGCGCAGTTCTCAGCGCCAGTGAGACCTTCGCGACAGACGCAGCTGATCTGGAACCTACACTCGAGCGGACCGCACAAGGTGTCACCCTCGAGGCACTCCTTGGGAACTGGGATGCAGTCGCCGTTGCTCTCGATATGGTTCTCGGGGCAGTTCATCGTCTGAGGAGTTCCGCCCGTGAAGATCGAAGCGTCGTTCTCACCATCGCAGTTGTTGTCGAGGCCATCGCAGATCTCCTCGCTCGGCGAGTTGGTGGGCTTGCAGAAGAGCCTCCCGTCCTCACAGACGCTGACCGCGGAGCACTCGCCGATGCTGGTGGCGCGCACGAGGTTTCCATCCGCGTCGTAATCCCAACCACCGTTCATCTCCTCGTCGCCGTTCGCGTTGAAGTTACCTTCGCAATCTGCGCCCAGCTCGGGGAAGGACTCGTCGACGGTGTTGCAGTTGGGGTCGAGGAAGGTGCATGTGTTGCCCGAGGTGTCGACGCCAGCGCAGTTGTTGTCGATGCCATCGCAGACCTCTTCCGCGCCTGGGTTGATCGCAGGATCGGTGTCATCGCAGTCAGTGCCGATGTCACAGGCCAGCGGATCGTAGCCATAGAAGCCATCGCCATCACGGTCCTTACAGCAACCATTGGTGTTGATCTGGCACTCGGTCGCGCCATTGTTACAGACGTAGCGGCTAAGCTCGCCGAGGCACTCCTCGAGCGGGTGATCCTGAATCACACACGTCGCTTCGGTGCCTGATGTCACGCGGAGGCGAACGTCGAGCTTCTCATTCTCATCGAGTGAGACAGGGTTCTGGAAGGGACGATAGACGCGCCATTCATCGAGGTTGCCGAGGTTGTCCATCTCCAACTCGAACTCGTTCGAGCCCGAGTAAGCGTCCTCGAAGAGGTCGCGAATCACCGCGCT
>JAYZVO010000097.1:0-30621 GCA_036155555.1 Myxococcota bacterium | reverse complement strand
CCGCGACCGGCGCGCAACCGATGCCGCCGAAAAGTTCTGATCGCAGGGACAAAAAGACACCCTGCGATCAGAACTTTTCGGCGGCATCGGTTGCTCGGCAACCGTCGGTTGGCGCACTCTGAAGAATCATACGCCTCACGGCGTGATCTTGACCTTCACGAGCACCTGGTCATCGATGAAGACATCCTCCCCGCTGAGTGTTCCAACTCAGAGGCGAAGAAGAAGGGGATCTCCCGGCGCCGTCAGCTCGCCGACGCAACCGCTCGAGAGCGCGACGAGGATAAGAGATGCCAACACACGAGGATGCATAATACCTGCTATCGAAATGCACCGAGGAGGTGAGGTCGTCGAGGTGCCGTTACTTTGAAATTCGCAGGTTGCCACGAGACCAGAACAGTCTCCTGTGGTCAAGAACGGCGCCTGGCAAGAGCCCGAATGTGCTGTTCTTTCGGCAGGAAAGATTTGCGCAGTTCGCATGACATGAAAGTCATGGTTTTTGGCTTTAGATAATATCTTCCCATTGTAACTCCCTGTTATGGCTCGGGTGGGCACGGCTCGGTGGGGTTGGTCCGCGATGTGCATAGTTATACAGCACAACTTTCTCGAACCGGGGCGCCTGCTCAGGTGACCTCCTTTTGCAAGGGTCATCTGTTTCGCGTCGCGTCCTCGGGGAAGTCCTCGAATGAGTCGAACATTGAACCGTGGAGTGATGTATGAATTTCAACGCGAACCCGACGTGGATGCGTCCGCTGCTTGTCCTCGCGCTCTTTGGCGTGTGGGGCTGCCCACCTTCTGAAGAGCAGCCAGACGAACCTGCCCGCGATATGAGCGCGGGTATGGATCAGGGCAAGGATGGCTCGGATATGGACGATATGGGAGGTGTCGATCCTGGAGAGGATATGTCCCCCGATGAGGAGGACATGGCCCCTGACCTGGGAGATGATATGAACGCGCGCGAGGTCTTTGTCGGCGTGCGCTCGGTGACCCCTTCGTTGCATGACGCGAGCGCTCCCGAGGAAGCAATCCTCGAGCTCGACTTGCAAGGCGAACTCCCCGATGGGGCTGACATCACGCTCCAGGTCGATGGAGAACCTGTCGAACTCTCTCCCGACCTTCGCTTCACGCCGCCAGCACGCCCCGACGCTCCAGGGCCACGCGCTGTTTCGGTGACCATCGATGGCACCACGCACACCCTGAAAGACGCGCTCCGTTACGCCGTCAAGGGAGACCTCGAGGTCGCGTTCGATCCCGCCACTTCTCACCGCATATTTCCCGGCGTCGAGCGCGTGGTCGGTGCCTGGAAGATCACCTCGGCGGACGGCCAGACAGATTGGTTGCTCCACGATCGCTCGAGCGGCGAGGATGACCTCACCGCGCCAGCCTCTCGCCTCGTGCATGTGAGAGAGGATGCGGCAGGGATGTTGGCGGTGATGGGGAAAGCCGAGCTCCCCGCAGGCGCCGAGTTCGTGCGCCAGCCAATGCTTCGAGATGCGGACGGCGATGGCGCCATCGATGCGTTCACCGCGCTCGCCGTCTCCCCCGGCGCGCAAGGCAAGGGCGCGAGCCTGCACGTGGCTCGCCTGCGCCGTGGGATGCTCTCGGGCTTCGAGGTCGTGGCGACGTATGCGGAGAGCGATCGCTTGCTCGATGCCGTCGCTGTCGAGTTCGAGGACCCGGACACAGGAGCATCGTTGTTGCAGGTCGTGAGCTTGCTCATCACGGGTAACGCGGACGAGCGCCAGGTCACATTCCAGACCTCGTATCCTACCTCGCAATCTTCAGCGTTGGGGCTCCCCGAGTTCGACCTGGCGTTTTTGGAGGATGGCAGCGAGCAGCTGCGACTGGTGCTCGACGAATCCTCGCCAGCAAACATGGTCAGGGGCTTTGTTGTCGGCGTGGATGTCGACAAAATCACTGGGGACGCAGAGGTTCTTTACGCGCCAGCGACCAGCCACAACGCCTCTCGTAGCAACCGCTCGAGCGGGATCACGATGCCGAACGGTGGCGGAGATTGCGATGATGGGGTCGGGGTCGTGCTTCCTGGGTTCGATGCGCGCATCATGGATTACAACGGCGATGGCGTCGGTGATTTGATCGTCAGTGCGGGATGTCCAGGGGATAGCTCGATCTTTCTGGCCGAGGGCGCCATGCTCGGCGAGGGTGATGAAGCCTTCCGAGACTTCTCGCGACCGATGGTGCTTATGACAGGGCAGTTGTCGAGCGGTAGCATTCACTCGATGCGAGTGAGTGATGGTTCGCTTTTGGGCGTGGCTGCGCCTGCCTGTTCATCCTCGCTCTGCTCGCTGCCGTCTGTGTTCTCCATTCCTGGAGCAAAGATCGGTGAGGGAAGCGGTGACATCGTCGAGGTTCGCGCCGCCCCGGCCACGAGCCACAACGCATCGCGCAGCAACCGCTCGCGAGGGATCGCCTTCCCTGGTGGTGGGAGCGGCGGTGATATCGACGTCGACACGTTGCATCACACCTTGTTGCCTGGTCGCGCGGCCATCGGGAGCGCGACCACTCCTCCGTTGGCCACTCGTGACGGCGCGAACTACTGGCTCCCTGATGGGGATGGGATGACGCGCACGTTCGAGGCCCCATCGACATCACTCGCGGAGATGACCTCGCTCGAGCAACTGCGTGATGTGCTCGCTGTCGATAGCGTGATGACTCGCGGTGGTCGCTTGATCCTCGCGTCGCTCCGTGGTCCTGTCGCGCTTCGAACGCGAGAGGACCTCACCAGGAATGGTGGCGCCTTGCTCGAGCAAGGCGCGCCGCGCGTTATCGCCGCGCGTTGTGTGCACGCCGAACCTGGAGATGCCACCTGGTCGGACGAGGTTTGCCCTGGCGGCTTCGAGGTCACCGAGTTGATGCCTCCCGAGGCATGCTACTGGGATGGCCACATCTCGCTCTATCCCATCACGGATGCTTCCTCGGGGGCTCTCTACACCGAGGCGCTCGTTGGCATCCGCCCCGAGGAGAATCACAAGGGGAAGATCTACAGGTTTCATGACGGCAAATCAGTCGAGGAGGTCGAGGCGATGCCTGGGAAGCACTTCCCGTTGGCGACCTCATTTGTCTGGGGTGAGGGTCGCCGCGTCTTCGCGCGAGGAGACGCTGGCGAGGTGATGACCGGTGAGATCTCCATGGAAGAGGGCGCGGAGAAGGAGGTCGAGCTGAAGTCGACGAGGTTGCTCGAGACCATTCGCGCGGCGGAAGGAGAGGGCGCTCGAATCACGCGCACCTTCTCGATCTGTCTCGAGGATCGAGGTCATGTGCTCGCCGCCAATGCTCGCGACGAGCAAGGGCGCGGCCACATTTACTTCTGGGTCCCCGGCGAGGATGGGGGCTCGGTGAGCAAGGCCGCAGGTGATGATCACATCGGCAACTTCAACTTCTCGGTCGAGATCGAAGGGGTCGCGCGCGGCATCTCTTCGGGTGGCAAGGACGACAACTTGCTCTGTGGGAAGACCGACCACTTCCTCGTCGGAGGAACTGGGGACGAGGGCTCGGCTATCCTCGACGCCCACCTCTCGCTCGATGAAGGTGGTGAGCTTAAAATTCACACCGACCCGATCTTCGAGGAAGGGGGGCAGCAAGCCGAGAGCCCGCTTTACGAGGGCGCTATGCCTGACGATCACCCATGCGCCGGTCAGACAACCTGTCCACGATTCATCGACGAACTCGGTGACTTCGATGGAGACGGCGTGATCGACCTCATCTTGCCAGGAAAAGAGGGGCCTGTGCTTTACTCCGGGCGCAGCGAGGGCGCACCAAGGCGCGTCGGTCCTATCCGTTGGATGGCTCCCGAGCAAATGCGCGCGCCTTCGTCGAGCACGAGCGCAGGCGGTGATGCTCAGGCGATGAGGCGCGAGGATGGCAGCGTCGTCGTCCTTCCTCCGCTGGTCGTGTATTGGAATGGCGCGACCATCCCCTCGGTCCCGTGATGTGGACGCGTCTCTTTGCCTGGCCCGCGAGCGCGCGTTTTGGGGGGCGCGTGGGGGTCATCTTGACTCGAGGGCATGCGCGATCTACATTCCCATGGACGCGCGCGTGATGCGCGCTATGTAAAAGCATGACCTTTGATGCCAGCGGAGTTCCCCGCTGGCTTTTTCAAACAGGAGTCGAATATGGCAAGGGTAACCGTCGAGGATTGCCTGGATCACGTGGAAAACCGCTTCTCGCTCGTGATGATGGCGACGGCCCGTGCGCGCGAGCTTCGCAATGGCTCCGAGCGCATCTTCCACTCGAGGAACAAGGAGCCGGTGCAGGCGCTGCGCGAAGTCGCCGCGGGCTACATCGTCTTTGACGAGCCAAGCAAGCAGCGCTTGCGCGAGCAGCTCGGCGAATCGGTCGAGAGCAACGAAGGTTGATCTGGCGACCGCCGCAAGAAATGAAGAGAGGGCGAGGTTGATGTGAAACATCGACCTCGCCCTCTCTTCATTTCTTGCCTCGGTTCATGGAGCAACCCAGGCGCATTACTTTTTGGTGAACAGCGGCGCGAAGTCGACAACCTCGCCGCGCTCGAAGCGCTCGACGAGCTCGCGCAGTTCGTCATCGGGGGCTGTGCGGCCGCCAAGTTTCTTGAACGCGCGGACCACGCCGCTGAACTTGTTCGAGAGCTCGGCGAAGATCTGCGCGAAGGGGTTGCGTTGGATGGCGCCGCCTTGCACACGCATCAACCCGTGCACGTGGTCGTAGGCGTTGCGCCCCATCGCCTCGTAGTAGGAGCTCGAGACGCTGCGCCGCGTCAACCTCGCGTCGAAGAAGCCGCAGTTGTAGAGGCAGGCGTCTCCGAGCTTGCGGTAAGCCTCGATGCGCGCTCCTGGCGCGCCGTGTACCGCGTCCCCGAGCATGAACGCGGCGGGGCGCCCGAAACCTAGCTCCTGTTGATTCTCTGGTACCACGCGTGTGTAACCGTCGAGCAGGTGGACCAGGTAGGCTTCGGTCTCCTGCGAGGTCTCTAGCCCGAGTTCGTCGCAGGCGAGCTGGAACTCGTCGCGAAAGAAGTCGAGCAAGCTGGTGGCTTGCGTGATGGGGGAGGCGGGGTGACCAGGCGTTTGCTTCTTCATCGGTTTCTCTCCTTTCGAGGAACGACGTCGCGCTCGCAGACTCTGGGATGGCGTCATGAGCATCGCCGCTGTTCCTCTTGGCTTGCTCCTACAAGCTCATCGGCACGCCGACCGATCAACTTGATGCACTTGCTCGCCGCGAAAACCACCCGCGAAAGCGCTGATTCCTGCGCCCCTGGCGGCTCTTTCCTTGCGCACCGGCCATGAGAGAGTATGGTGTTTGCCACCATGGCCGAGCCAAGTCGCGGCCCGGTCGATTCGACCTGAGCTTCATTCTACCAGAGGTCCCATGGGCGTCACAAAAAACCTCTGTATCCCCCACATCTTGGGCATCTTGCTGCTGATGGTCACGGCGATCATCACCGCGCCCACAGGCGCCATGGCGCAAGAAAGCGCCGGGCCGGGGTTGGCTGATAACGAGACCACTGTCTGGCTGCTCGATGGCCCCACGCTCGACGCGGCGACCATCGAACAGGTGCGCACAGGGCTCGAGGACTCCTTGCGCGGTGAGAAGGGGAAGCACGTCCTGGGTGACGACGCATTCTCCGAATACGTGCGCGGGAGAAGGCCCGCTGCGCCTGCCTGCCTCTATGGCGTCAGGCCCTGCGTCTCGGCAGAATCACTCGCCTTCGACGCGCTCGATGTGGCGCTCGTGATTCACGTCAAGATCCGCAAGGTCGGCGGCAACTTCGAGGCGGCCTATCGCTTGATCGATCGCCGCGGCGCCCCGGACTCGGACCGCGTCGTGCGCGGGACGAGCGCGCGCGACCTCGCCATCGCGCTCGTGCGCGAGATTTACAACGCCACTGGCCTCGTCGCCTTCTCGACCTCGCCATCCGGCGCCAAGGTCATCATCGATGGCGCCGTCGTCGGGAACACTCCGATGGAGTACCGCCTCCCGATCGGGCGCCACCGCTACAGCCTACAGCTCGAGAAATACCAGCACGCCGAGGGCGTCATCGAGGTCACCAGCAAGGAGAAGAGCTCCCTGCAAGTCGGCCTCACGCTCCGCCCCGGGATTCTTGTTTTGGAGGACATCCCACCAGGCGCGCTCGTCTACATCGACGGCAAACCGGAGCCGATCAACGCCAGCCAGCCGATCGAGCTCCCACCCGGTGATTACCGCTACGAGGTCAAGGCCGAGGGCTACACCACCGTCAAGGATAACGTCCGCATCGAGCCCGGCCTGAGCGTCAAGCGCCCGGTGACGATGGTGCGCCTGAACCCATTGCTTCGCGAGATCTCGCCCGATGTCATCGTGTACAACCGCTACATGTTCCGGGTGAACTTCGCGCAGACCTTCCAGAACACCTCGTTCCGCGGCGCGCGCAGCGAGCGCACTGATAACGGCGAGCTGATCGTGCGCCAGTTCTCGCCAGAGGCTGGCGAGACGACGACCGATCCTCGCAGGTTCTTCGCGACGCGCGGCTTGCGGCTCGACTTCGAGTATTACTGGCGCTACTTCGGCCTCGGCTTGCTCTCGCTCTCGTACCTTCGCGATGGAAACCGCGAATACCAGACCGTCGTCGAGGACCTGAGCACGGGCGTCGAGCGCGACGTGACCGCCATCCAGCTCGACCGTCTCCAAATCCGCCCCTTCCAGATCACGGGGCGCTACCTGTACCGAAACATCGTCCCGAGCGCGACGCTCGGGCTGGGGCTGAACTTCCAGTGGCTCGCCCTCCAGGAGATCGGCGCGACCAACCCCGACGAGGCATTCTCACTGCGCCAGACAGAGGCGTTCTGGACCATGGAGCTTGGCCTCCAGTACTTCGTGACGCCCAACTGGTTTGCCTCGTTCCGCTATAACTTTCACGACCACTTCAACCTCGGCGTGGGCACAGAGCACGCGCTCACCTTCGGTGTGGGCGGCGCGTTCCCCAACATCTTCGGGTTCGAGCCCGAGCCACCCGACCAGTTGTGAGCCCGGAGGAGAAGCCGATGTCGATAGCAAAGAGAATTTACAGGCGCTCGCGAGCGATCCTTGGCGCGTTGTCCATGGCGATGGTGCTCACCGTCGCCGCGCCCGCCACCACGACCTGGGCGCAGGATGAATCACAGGAAGAGAGCGTCCTCGATCCTGATTATCAGGTCGCCCTCAAGCGCGGGAACAAGGCATACAATGACGGCGACTACGACGCCGCAGTGCAGTCCTACACGCAGGCGATCCAGGCCGCGCCGTTGCAACCCGATCCTTACCGGAACATGGCGCGCGCCTTCTTCTGGAAGGGGGACTACAACGCCTCGCTCGCCTACTATGACCTCTATCTGGTGACCTTCCCGGACGCCAAGGACGTGGATCAGATCCGACGCGAGCGCCGCCTGACCAGCGAGCGAACCTCGACCCCATGGAAGCTGCCCGAGACCCAGCGCAAGGCGATGCGCGCGCTCGAGGACAGCATCGACGCAGGCCCCGCGTACACGCGCGGCGGAGGCGGCGCGTGGAAGTCTTACCAGCAACTTTTGCGCTCGGGTTACGCGCAACCTGGCCTCACGAAGCTGCGCCAGCGCCTTTTCAAGGCGTTGCTGACGGAGTTCGACGGCTTGCTCGTCGCAGAGCCCGGGCAGCCCGCGCCTGCGATCGATCTGGCGACATGGGAGCTCCAGAAGGCGCGGCTCGAGGCCGCGCAGAAGGTCATGGATAACACCTCGCAGCGCGATGAGCTCGAGCGCAGGATGCCCATCGCAGAGGCCGCGCTCGCGCTTCAATTGAGCCGCTTTGAAGAAGCCGCCGAGCGCAGCGAGGTCGCCTCCAAAAAGAACCCCGACCTCGTCTTCTTGCACTGGTACCGCGTCACCGCGCTGCTGCGCGCGAACAGGGCCGACGAGGCGCTCACCGTGCTCGATGCCTTGCGCCCTATCATCTCCGAGAAGGACCCGCGCCAGCTCGATTACCACCGCGTCGTGCGCGCGATGATTCTGCAACGCCTCGGCCGCCACGACGACGCCGCCTCGATCTATGTCGGCATCTTCGAGGGCAATTAAGGGAGGGAGCAGATGGCTTCACCCGTCAAGACGACGATCAAAGACATTCGCCGCCTGGGGGATATCACCGGGACCTTGACCAAGCACGGGTTCACCGCCGTGGTGCGCCGCCTCACGCCTGGTTGGAGCGAGGAGCGCAAGCTCCTTCCACCCGGTGAAGAGGAGTCCTTGCTCGGTGGAGATCGCTCCTCGGCGGCGATTCGTTTTCGTCGCGTGCTCGAGGATCTGGGGCCAACCTTTGTCAAACTCGGTCAGGTCATGTCCACACGACCTGACCTCGTGCCGATCGAGTTCATTAATGAACTCAAGAGTTTGCAGGATAATGTTCCGCCGCTTCCCTTCGAGCAGATCGAGGCGCAGATCGAGGAAGCGCTCGGCAAACCTCCTTCTGAAATCTACGAGAGCATCGACGAGGAGCCCATCGGCGCCGCGAGCATCGGGCAGGTTCACCTGGCAAAGACCTGGGATGGTCAGGATGTCGTGGTCAAGGTGCAGCGCCCAGGCATCGGCGAGAAGATTCGCGCGGATCTGGACATCCTCTACTCGCTCGCGCGCATCCTCGAGGTGACCATCGAGGAGGTCGAGCTCTACTCGCCGACAGGCATCGTGCGCGAGTTCAGCTCGGCGCTGCTCAAGGAGCTCGACTTCACGCTCGAGGCGAACAACCTCGAGGAGTTCGCCCGCAACTTCGCCGATGAACCCCGTGTCGATGTCCCTTCGGTCTTGCGCGAGCTGACGACGCCGACCGTGCTGACGATGACGCAGGTCAAGGCGACCAAGCTCTCCGACATCGAGGGGGGCACGCCGCGTGCCTCATTGATTCTCGATAGCCTGCTCGACAGCGTCGTCAAGCAGGTCCTCTACGATGGGTTTTTCCACGGCGATCCTCACCCCGGCAACATCTTCGTGAAGGATGACAACACGCTCGTGTTCATCGACTTCGGGATGGTCGGGCGCCTGAGCGCGGCGCAGCAGGACGACACGATCGACCTGATCATCGCGGTGCTCTCGGGGGATGTGGACACGATCGCGCGCACCTTGCTCAAGATGGGGCGGCCGGTTGGCCGCGTGAGCATGCGCGAGTTCAAGGCGGACGTGGTGCGCATCCGCGACTCTTATCTGCTCTCGAACCTCTCGGACATCAACGTCACCGAGTTCGTGCAGGAGGTCATGGACGCGGCGCAGTATCACCGCATCCAGCTCAACTCTTCTTACGCGGTGTTGGTCAAGACGGCGTCGACGATCGAAGGGATCATGCGCACGCTCGAGCCAGAGCTCGACCTTATAGGGCGCGCCACGCCGTATGTCCGCCAGCTCGCCGCGCGCCGCTTCTCGGCGCGCAAGATCGCCTCGAGCGTGCTGCGCAACTCGATGGCGTTCTCGAGCTTTGTCACGCAGTTCCCCGAGCAGATGGATCAGATCCTCATGGATCTGGAGAACGGCAACCTCTCGCTCAACGTGCGCAATGACACGCTCGACAAGTTCGGGCAGCACATCAACACGTTGGGAACTCGCCTCTTTTTGGGCATCATCGCCGCCGCGCTCGCCATCAGCGCCTCGATGTTGCTCCAGGACTTCCCCTACGAGGTCTACGGCGTGGCCATCCGCTGGGTGGCAGGGTTCGCGTGCGCGGCGATTGCCTCGGTGCTCTTCTGGTGGGCGCTCGGGTGGCACATCGTGGGCGGGAAGGACTCGACCAAGCTTCGCATCAGCCCGATCGTGAAGTTCCTGCGGCGCGGCGATTGATATTTAGCTTCTCAACTCGAAGCCTGGCGCGAAGTTCGCGCCCTGTTCGAGCAAGTGCAGCATATCCCGGCCAATCCCGGTGTTCGAGCCGAGGTTGAGCTGCTCGAGCGCGGTCAGGTTCTTGGTGGTTTCGAGCGCTCTGGCGCCGACGTTCGAGATGCCCGTGTGCCAGAGGTTGAGGACGCGTAGCCGCTCCCAGCGGCGTCTGGCGATCAGGAGCGCGCCTTCATCACCGATGCGATTCTTTGGCAACTCGAGCGTTTCGAGGCTCTCCAACAGCGCTGGCGCTCGCTCCAGCAAGCTCAGGAGCAAGTGGCGATCGAGCCCATTGGACCAGAGCTCGAGGTGGGTCAGCTTGCCAAAGAGATTCCCCGAGGTCAGCGCCTGTATATGATCCTCGTTCAGGTTCATCCCGAGGATGTAGAGCGATGAGATGTGGTCGAGGTAAGGTTCTTTCCCGAGGTTGATAAGCCCCTCGTCCGAGGCGGCGTTGTTGCGAAACCGCAGCGAGCGCAAGAGCTTGAACTTCGGGTGAGAGGCTCCTCGGTAGAGCTCCTCGAGCCATGCTCTCGAGGGTTGGCAGAGGCTTATGGGCCAGTGGCGCGTGATCCCGATCGCGTAGTCGAGCAGCTTCTCTTGCCAACCCATCACCTCGACCTGTGTGGTCTCCTGTTTATCTGAGGGGAAAGGATCGAAGAACTCGCAGAGTTGGCTCCACGTGCGCTCGTCGGGCTCTGCGTGCAGGATCGCGCGCAATTCACCAAAGCTTTGGTCTGAGGGTTGCACAGGTATTCGTTCCTTTCATGGGATCGCGTTGTTGCGGTCGAATCGTTCATCTGGAACAGTGGCAACAGCGATTTCAAGAGGATACATTCCGAGCATTGGAGCGAGCGAGAATCGGCTCTTGCGCGCATTTGGCTAGGATCAGTTTTGATGGTAAAGAAAGAGATCGCTGCGGCGACGAGGATAACCCTATTCGCAGACAAGAGGAATTGAGCGATGAAGTTGACGCTCGCGGGGCCAGAGGATGCAGCCCCGATCAGCCAATTCTACCAGACCATTCACGACGACACGTTCTCCCACCAGGAGATGTTTTCGGCGTCGACGGTCGAGCAATTGCTCGCCGACGGCGAGCTCGCCGTGGTGGTGGCATCGGACAACCGCAGGATCGTCGGTTGTGGGTTGGGCTTCCCTCAGCTCTGGAACCAATCACTCGAGCTCGGCGCGCTCTCGGTGGACAACATCGAGAACCGCGGCAAGATCGGCAAGGCGCTCTTCGAGGCGCTGCGTCGCCTGGGGATGAAGCACTACGGCCTGGTGGTGTTCCGCGCCCAGAGCGAGTCGGCCTTCAAGCGCAGCCGCAACATCGGCGCGATGTGTTGGGGGTACTGGCCAAAGCCAGGCTCGCGGCAGCTGTCCGAGGCCGAGTTGATCATGGGCATCTTCAATGAGGAGTCCGAGATCCCGCGCTGCGAGCCTCCAGACAATGCGATCACGCGGCTGCCGTTTGCCAGGCGCGTGATCGACTCCTACAGGCGTAGCGAGGGCGGGGTGCCTTACCCCAAGAACTACCCGGTGGGAGAGCCGCGAGGCACGGGCACGCCAGTGATTTCGGGTCGCATCTGGCCAACCTACCACTCGCGCGGCAACTACATCACCATCGAGAGCTCTGCGGGGCCTTACCCGGCAGAGATCATCCGCGAGTTCGTGGGCAAGGTGCGAAAGAAGGGGGTGGGTGATATTCGCCTCGCGCTCCCGGTCAACCAGGACGAGGCGTTCCTCGATCTGCTCGACTTTGGCTTCCGCCCCGTCTCTTATCTGCCCGGCTGGTTCTTGCGCGGGCCTTATCGCTTCGATTGCGTCGAGCTTATCGCGGGGTTGCCTCCGGTGCGCGGCGCGGATTCGTTTATCGAGCGCGCCGTCGCCAAGATCGATGAGGGGATGCGAAAAAGCTGATGCGATCTCGCGAAGATCGGACGCATGAACTTGGATCATGAGGTCATGTGTGGAACACTTTAAAGAGGTGGCGTCGAAGGCGTCACCTCTTTTTTCGTTACGTCG
The DNA here is from genome assembly GCA_036155555.1 of Myxococcota bacterium. Taxonomy (GTDB): domain Bacteria; phylum Myxococcota_A; class Bradymonadia; order Bradymonadales; family Bradymonadaceae; genus JAYZVO01. Next base: position 18,757 of record JAYZVO010000097.1, on the reverse strand, counting down.
CGCATCCTCCTTTCACGCGCGCATGGGTCGATGCGTCGTGCGCCAGGATGTTTTGTGGAGCGTGCCCCGAGATGACGACCCGAACCCGGCAGATCCTCTGGCTGACCGCGTCGCTGATGACGTTGGGCGGGTGTGATCTGCCGTCGATTCCGGGCAACCTGAACCCTCCTGTTATCGAGCCTGATATGGGAGAGGGGGATATGAGCGAACCTCGGCTGTGCATCCCTGGGATGCGCGGCTGCTTCGCCTCGAGCGTGCGGGTGTGTGACGAGGATGGCCGCGGGTTTACGACCGAGGTGTGTCCTGCCAGCGAAGTGTGCCGCGAGGGCGCCTGCGTGGCCGCCACCGAGACGTGTGAGGATGATGTCCTGGTGGCGATCTCTCAGACGAGGATCTTCTTTGACGTCAACGAAGACCTCAAGCCCACGAGCACGAAGCTCTCGCTGACCAACTGCGAGGATGTCCCGCTGAGGATACAGAAGGCGAGTATTGTCAGCCCGGAGCGTCGGGACGGCTCGTTCGTGTTCGACTTCGATATTTCGACTGGCGCGCCGCAAGGGTTGACCATCGACCCTGGCGTGACGGTGGACTCCAAGATCGTGTTCCGCCCCAGAGAGCGCGGCTGGATCGAGCGCGGGACGATGTACCTGACGATCGAGGGCGGCGCAGATGTGCTCACGCGCGAGGTCGAGATGATCTCGAACTCGTGGTGCCTCACGGCGACGCCGCGTGTGCCGCTCGGTGATATCGAGCGTGGCGTGGAGGTCAAGCGCGAGGTCACGGTGTATAACTGCGGATCGCGCGCGCTGCTGCTCTCTGGCGCGCAGCTTGTCCATGGCGAGCCTGGCCTGGAGTGGAGCATCGAGGGGCTCGATCGCCCGAGGACGCTGCAACCTGGTCAAGAGCTCGCGCTCGATGTCGCGTTTATCCCGCGACAGACCGGGCGTTTTCTGGCCGCCGTCGAGCTCGTGCTCAATCCCCAGGAAGAGAGCAACCTCACGAAGTTGCCTGGACCGACGCTGCTCGAGGGCGTGGTGTACGAAGGGGAGGATGACTGTCGTGATGTCGAGGTCGGAGAACCTGTGCTCGAGCCCCTGTTCGCGCGCGCGGATGGTTTTCGTCCGCTGTCGCTCTACACGCTCACCTCGGATGATCTCCCCGAGAGTGATTGGCTCGTGCGCCATTCGGTGCGCGCGCTCGATGACTTTGGAACGCCGCCGCTGGTCAGCGTCTACCCCGAGCTCGAGAACGTGACATTGTGGGCGCCTGTCATGAGCGGTGATTTCGAGATCGAGACGCGCTTCTTCGACGCGCTCGGGGTCCCATCTTGTGAGTCCAACGTCTTTGGCTTTAGCGGGAGCAACACCGCCGAGCACTACGTCGAGCTCGTCTGGTATGCGCCCGATGATCCGATCCGCGATGATGAGGGGGAGGGGCTTGGCGTCGACCTCGATTTGCACGCGAGGCCCCTGTTCGAGGATGGCTCGAAGGGGGCATGGAACGTGGCTGGCGAGTCCTGCTTTGGCGAGGAGAAGGAGTGCGCCTCGGGCTTGGCCGAGCTGCTCTCGGTGTCCTCGAGCGGCGCGTTCCCCGAGGCGCTCGCTGTGGGCGATGGCGAAGGCGCTGAACTGCGCGCGACGCACTTCGACATCGGCGTTCACCTGGCGCACGCCAACCTCTTCTCGACCTCCTGCGCGAGCTTGAGGATCTGGCGCGGCGGCGAAGTCGTGGCGATGATTCCCGAGGTCGGCGACGAGGCGGTCGGTTGCGAACGGGGGAGGGCGATTCAGGGCACCGACAGCTTCTGGTATGTCGGGCGCCTCTCGCTCGAGGATGGGATCGTCGACCAGAGCGCGCAGGCGTACAGGCCACACGGCTTCCCTCGGGATTGAGCGGCTCCTGGAGCAGGCACGAGAAGGGGCAGCGCAAAACTCGCTGCACATCTCGAAGCGCCCCGCGGGCCAAAAACAATTGAATAAAACCTGGCTTATATGCGTCTCAGAAGGCTGTTCGAATCGTTGGTGGAGGATCGACTCTACAAACAGGAGGAGCAGGGCAGTGAGAGCGAGCAGGTTGTTGTGTTTTGTCGCGTTGGCCGCGTTATGGTCGGGGTGCGTGTATATCGATGAGGATGGCGCGAGGTTTGGCGAGGAGGAGAAGCCTGATGACATCCTCTCGGTGCCCTTCGAGACGAGCCAGCTGGCGATGCACACCGAGTACGATATCCACCGCACGTTACGCGATGGGCAGATGGTCGCCGTCTATGATGTCTGGCTCACGCTCCACGAGGATCAACACGAGTCCTACTGTTTGCTCGCCGAGAACCGGGACGTCGCCCCGCTTTATGGTGGCGCGCAGGTGTTGATTCGTCTGGAGGCGGAGCTTCCTGATCCCGAGCGCGAGCGCTACTCGCGCGATGTGAAGGGAGTTTGTCCGGTCGGAGAGTACCTGGTTTCCGGCGATGGCGAGGTCTATTCGCCGTCCTCGTGGTGGGGCGAGACGAGGGACCCGAACTTGCGTGCAGGTCAGGGGCGTTACAGGCGCTGGGATGGCTCCGGCGAGCTCGTGAGCGAGGAAGAGGGACGTACAGGATACATCAAGGTCACCGATGGGCCGCAGGGTTGTGCGGTGAGCGTCGATGTCAACCTCGGCAAGAGAATCCACGCAGTATACAAAACCAGCGTCACGGTGAGCGCGAGTGATGCGAGCGCCTGTGATCTCTGAGGTTCACTTCACGCGCTTGCCGATACACCTGAGCACGGCCTTGTCGAAGACGGCGCCGATAAAGAGCAAGCCGTCGTGATGCACGGCCACAGATGAGCCCGAGAGCGGATCTCCGAGGTTCATGTAGAGGTCGCGCAGCTCGGGGTTTTCGTCTGATCCAGTGACCCGAACGACATGAGAGGGGGAGCGGTTCCTGGCGGGCGCCTTGGAGTGTTCGACGAAGTCGAGCAACTTCGGGTGTGCGCCTGACCAGAGGGCGCCATCCTCGTCGATGGTCAGGTTATCGACGCCGGTGTGCGCCTCGATCTCGTTGGCGAGCGTGAGCTTGCCGGGGGGATCGGATGGGGTCAGGCGGCTGATGACGAGCCCGGTGGTTTGCGCGACCCACACCGAGTCCTTGTCGACGAGGACGCCGTTGGGGTAGCGCATCCCCTCGTAGGCGATCTGAAAGGTTTTCCCATCATAGTAGAGGACGTTGCCGTTGGGGAGGCGGAGGTAATCTTCGGCGGCGCGCTTGAACCCATCGACCCAGCCGTGATCGTTGGTGACGTAGAGCAAGTCGTCGCCAGCGGCGGCGACGTCGTTAGGCGCGATGAGCAAGGGGCTCTCGAGCGTCTTCTGGTGCGTGAGCTTGCCGCGCTTGCTGACCTCGAAGACCTCGATGGTGTGTGTTGCCGTGTGCGCAGATCCCTCGGTGTTTTGTGGGAGCGCGGTGCCGTTGCGGTGGTTGACGACGTAGAGCTTGCGCGTCTTCCCCTCGTTGTAGAAGGCGATGCCATGGGGTTGGAAGGGGAAGTCGAGTTTCGGGGTGATGTCTTCTGGCGCCGCCCCTTTTTTAAAGGAGAGCCAGTAGAGCTTTCCCTCGTGAGATGGGTTCGAGAAGTCAGGTGACGAGATGAAGATGCCCTTTCGATCGTACCAGGGCGCCATATCCTCGGTGCCACCTGAGAACCCTTCGACGAGCGCGCATTCTCCGGGCGCGTGCTCGACGATTTCCCGGAATGCGCCCGCGTCATTGAGTGTGTCGACGACGACGGAGAAGATGGCGCTGGTGACAAGCACGATCACGAGCGTGATGACGCGACGTCTCCAGCGGTTGCGGTCCTTTTTATTCTCGAGCAGCAGCGCGATGCGCTCTTCCTCTTCTACCATGGGGCCTTCTCCCGGCAGGTGGTTTATATCCCCTGAGACTGTAGCCCAACCTGCGCGCTCGCGCTATCACGCGGCTTGTCGAGGTGCGAGGCGCTGGCGCGCGCTCTTCTTGTGTCCTGTGGCGGGGACGCGAGGCAAGTAGCTGGCGAGCCCGGTGGGGGGCATGTGGTTGTAGACGGCCTCGATGTTGCTGGTGGGGACGAGGAATGTTTCATGCCAGATGCCCACGTCGCCAGCCTTTGCCAGCGTGCGGTTAAAGGCCGCCCAGGCGGGGTAGTGTTGCCCCGAGCGATCGGAGGCGTAGCTGGCGAGCGCCTCGAACGAGCTCCAGTACTGGACCATCACGCCAGGTCCGCCGCCGCGCGTGGCGAGCAGGCCGGAGTCTGGCTTCCTGGCAAGCTCCTCGAGCATCCTGTTCATGGCCAGCGCCACGGGAATCCAGCGCCACGGTTTCCACCAGCTGTTGATGCGCATGCCGATAAGAAACACGACCACGTCGTCCTGTTTTTCGCTCAAATCGACGGTGATGCGTTCGTGAATGATGGCGTTGTCGTTGTTCATCGGGTTTTCCATTTTGTCAGTTTTGTTTACGGTGTTAACTTTGGGTTGTGGGGTAAACGCATGTTCAGTTTACGGTGTTAACATTGCGGGTCAGTAGGATGTGTCTCGAGGCGCTCGATTCGTTGCTGGCGCCTAACCCTCGCTCGCGTCCGATGGCGCGAGCGACCTCAGGTAGCTCTTGTTGTAGTCGAGGAAGAAGCTGGAGAAGGCCTCGGGATCTTGCAACGGTGGCATATGGCCATCGAGCCAGAGCGCCACGGCTCCATGCACGTGCGCCCAGATCGAGGCGGCGACAGCCTCCGGATTATCGCCGCCGATCACCCTGGCGCGCTGGCACTCGCTCACGCGGTCGATCAAAAACTGGAAGGTCGGCGAGAAGGCTTCCTGGGCTTGCTGGTGCAGGAGGGTGAAGTCGGGGTGGGGAGACATAAACATCACCCTGTAGTATTGCGGGTGCTCGAGCGCGAAGTCGAGGTAACCTTCCCCCGTCATCTCCAGACGCTCCATCGCCGTTTTCCCCCTCAACCCCTTCATCAGGGCCGCCCCGAACAGCGTAAACCCCTCGCCGCAGACCTCCAGAATCAGGTGCTCCTTGTCGTTGAAGTGCCTGTAAATAGCGGTCGCGGAGATGCCTACCTGATCCGCGAGCTTGCGCATCGAGAGCGCGTGTACTCCCTCGGTCGCGTAGAGGTCACGCGCTGCTTCCAGGATTGCTTGGCGGGTGTCGTGCATCTTTTGCTCGTCAACTAGGGCTCGAAAAGAACCGTCCTGTTAACGATGTTAACGACGCATGAAGGAATGTCAAACTCGAAAAGTTCTCGTCTCTGACACTTCATTTCAGGTGGGGTGTCGTGGCGCGTGTCGCAAACGTCAGAGGCACTCCACGATCTCGACGCCGTCGATCAAGACCCGCACGCCCTCGAGCACGCGCATACTGCAACAGTCGTCCACGTGCGTGATCACGATCCGGTTCGTGCCCGTGACCAGGTAGCGCGCGAGGTTCACGCGCAGCTTCCCGAAGAGCTCCACATAACCCTCCGGGTCGACGATGCCCCTCGGGTTCTGATCGTTAAAGATCGTGACCCTCGCCCCATCATCCACATTCGCGATGTCGATCTGGAGGTTCTCCACTGTCTGATTCTCGCCGAGCTCGAGGAAGGTCTGGAAGTAGGTGTAGTCCCCTCCCTTGCGACAATCACACATGGGCTCGTCGAAGGGGCCATCTCCGCACAGCGAGGAGCGATCGTTGAAGCTGATCCGTTGCTCCGAGACCGAGGTCCAGCCTCGGTCCTCTTCCTCCGGAATCCTCGCCATCCGAAACGCCTCCTTCGAGCCGTGCGTCTCGTAGGTGTGCTCCCAGCAAACCGGTCCTCCCCCTCGGTGCATCTGCCAACGGGTCTGGCCTATAAACTTCTCGGTCGAGAGGCAGCGATCACACCCTTCATCGACGCCATCGTCACAGTCATTGTCGATGCCGTCATCGCAGATCTCCCGCGTCGGCGTCACCGACCCCAGACACTCCCCGCGCACACCATCCTGGCAGGTCTGCACGCCGTCTGCGCATTGCCCTGTGCCTCGCGTTCCAGGAGGTCCGCTGTAGCACGCCTCCTGCGGCCCCAGACACGCGCACTCCTCGTCGACCTCTCCATCACAATCATCATCGGCGCCGTTGTGACAGACCTCCACCGCGTCGCCAACCTCCTCGACGCAGAGACCGCACGCGAGCCGAACCTCCTCATCGACCTCCCCATCACAGTCATCATCCACACCGTTGCATGACTCCTCTCCCGGCAAGACCTCGCCGACACAAGGCCCCCACGCCCCCGCCACGCACGTTTGCTTCCCTGTCTTGCAGACGCCCTGGCCGATCGTGATCGTCGATCCCGAGTAACACTCGCGCGCTGGCGTCCCCGGTTGACACACGAGCACCTCATCGAGGTCCCATGGCTCCGCCCCTGTCGTGTCCTTGCCACAAGAGGCAAGGAACATCCCACAACACAGCAGCAATAAGAGCGTCGCTGTCATCGTGAAGTGCTCGGAAATCATGCGTTTTGTCTGCATCACGTCGCGCCCCGCGTGTGCCAGAAGAGGTCGTGGAGATCCTTCGTCGTCACGAACAGTTTACGCGCTAACTGACCTGTTTTACATCACTATTCTGTTCTGTGGCGTCGCGCCTCCAGAAAACTCACCCCCTGCGGCCCTCCCTTCGGTCGTCCGCCGTCCCCCTGAATCTCACTGACGTTCGGGAGGGGGACAGACTCGGCGTTGGGTGCATGGTCTGGTGGCTCGCAGGGCGCGTTGAGATATGCAGTGCGTTATGAGAGCGTCCCCTTCTCGACCTGCGGTCTCGGCCGGACCCTCAAACAGCACTTCGTTTGTTAGGGGGTGCCCTCGCGATGATTTCGGCACACAGGTTCGCTTTTGGCGCCCTCGTGTAACTCATTGCCATATCCAGGGCTCCTCATCGCCAAACGCCAACGCGGAGTCGGAGCGCGAGGGAAACCCCCAACCTTGGGGGTCGCGATGAACGCAGTGAAGAGCGGGGGGCATGTCATGCTTTCTGCTCGACCTGCATCGAAGCTCCCCAATGCAAAACTCATTGCACGCACCGAAAGCTCCCTGTCGCGAAACGCCAACCTCGAATCGAAGCGCGAGTTTGCCCCCTATTTCAAGCGTAGCCATGAGTCCGGCCTGCCGGGCGAATGGCTCGAAGAATAGGCCGAAATGGGGGGCAGCAAACGCGCCGTCATCCCTTCGCCACGGCGCCAAAACCAAACCTCTTCATCAGAGATTCACGAAGGCAGGCGCCGTTTGCGGGGGGCGGCGGCCGAGACCGAAGGTCGAGAAGGAGGAGCCTTACTTCTCGAGCAAGATGCGGTGCTGTTCTTTGGTCTGGCCGCTGTCCAGAGAGACCTCGACGAGTTCGCTGCCCATGAGGGCGAAGATGCGGTCGCGGAGGAAGATGGGGCGAGTGTTGCCGTACCAGTCGACGCATGAGGTCTCGCATTTGCCTTCGGCTGCGCGGGAGGAGGAGACCACGCCCTTGCCGTCGAGTTTTCCTGCGCCGGAAACCCCGAAGAAGGCGATGTTCGAGACGCCATCTCCCCACCATCCTGCGAAGTTGCGGTCGCCGATGATCGGGAGCCCGAAGGTGCCGCCTGTCTTTGCTGGCTTGAAGAAGAACCCATGGCTGCGCCACTCGCCCTCTTGTGCGCCGTCGAGCTCGAGGCGGTTCGCGATCGTGATCGCGCCGTCATCCGAGTCGAGCTTGATCACGCGCAGGTTCAGGTAGCTGTCGTAGCGCCACAGGCGGCGACGCTCCCAGCGCGAGGAGACAAGCAGCGCGCCGACACCTTTCATCGGCTCGATGCGCGTGAGTGATTCCGTGCCGAGGTCAATGATGCGGTTGGTGTTGTTGGCCAGGTCGAAGACATGCACCACCGAGCGCCCATCCGAGTCCCCCGCGTAGTCGTAGTACCCGAGCAACAGGACATCGTCGGCGAACCTGTTCTTGCTCACCCACAGGCTTTGATCGCGAGGCGCCGAGACGAGCACGCGGCTCTCGACCATTTGACCTCCCTGTGCATCGAAGTCCTCGCGGGGCAAGCTCAACAGCTCGATGCGCGAAGGCTCCGAGCGATCGTTGTAGTAGTTGTAACCGCCTGAGTTGACGACGACCTTGAGCTCGTCATCCATCATCTTGAAGCTGAACTGGTCGAGCGGGTTGCCGCGCACGGCGTGCTTGCTGATCTCGCCATCCTCGAGCGACATCGCATACACCGCGTCGCCCATCCAGAGGTAGACATCATCGCGCGTCACGTAGCGCGATTGCGCCCAACCACCCTCGAGCGCCCTGGCCGTGCACGAGGTCGTCACGCCATCCTCGATGGGGCAGGTCACCAGCGCGTGCGCATAGCCCGAGCCGTAGTAGCCGTTGTTGCTCGAAGAGGCTTGCACCACGTCATCGTGGGTGTAGATCGGCGCGCCGCGACGAAAGCGTCCATCCCCCTTGTATTCGAGCATGCGCGGCAGCGAGCCACGGCCATCATTGTTTGTCGTCACGGGAATGTAGAAGATGAGCCTGTCACCGATCATGCGGCTCGTGTAGTTGGTGCCGCTGTAATAGTCCATCGACTCGAAGAACTGCGTCTCCATACGCGAGAGCTTGCCATCTTCCTCGAGATAGAAGTGTGCGATCTCTGTGGTGCCGCGCCCATAAGAGTACATGTCAAAGACCCAGGGGCCGTCCTCGTCCTCGAGCTTCGCGACGTAGCGGTAGCCGACCACATAAATATCGCGCCCGCGCACCAGCATCTCGTCGTACCAGACTTGCTCGTTCAGGTCCTCGTCGAGCGCCACTCGCACCGAATCACTCTGGCGAGGCGCGCCCGAGACATCCACTGCGAAGAGGCGTCCCTTGCGCAAAACCGTCAGGTGATCGCCGATGTTCTTGACGATCCCTCCCTCATCCACGCCCTCTTCCTGGTTGTTCGTGATCACCTCGTTGGTCGCGCCAGCGGCATCAGTCGCGGCTTCGCCTGCCATATCCGCGCAGCCTGCAAACAGCGCCATCGAGGTCAGCCCGAGGAACCATGTCTTCATATGCATGTTGTAATCGCGCATCGTTTCGAACTCCGTAAGCAAATCGTTCGTCATAATCACTATCGTTCCCGTCACGCCATGAACCCATTACAAGGCGCGTGCCAGGAGCCGCTGTGATTCTTAAAAATGACTTGATGTGCTTGAAGCAAGCGCTCGAGCGCTTGCTTTGGGAAACGATGCCTTCGGTTCGATCGGATGCTCTGGAGCGCAGTTGCTCCAGAGAAGTGGAGCAATGGATAGAGCTTTTGCCGCGTTCAGGTAGAAGGAGTGGGGAGAGGATGGTTTACTTGATCCAACGCGAGCGCACGAGCAGCCAGCCTATGCACCAGATGATGGCACCGATGATCATGGACCATTTGGTTCCTGCCGCGCTGGATGCCACGAGTTCTTCATAAGGTTTGTCGCTGAGGCGCAGCATCACAGGCTGTGTCGAGGCAGAGAGTCCATGCTTCTTTCTCGCTGCCCTGACGGCGCGTAACCCTGACTTATCGCGGAACAACACGCCCTGGATCGGGGATGAAGGGGCGCTCCATTTCTCCCAGTCACGCTCGCGCATATCGATTCCGATCGCCCACAAGGTCACCGCTTGGCTGCGCTTCCAATTCGGCTCGACTACAGGAACTGCCTCGTAGCTTTTCTCGGCGTCGCCATACTTGTCGAAGATATATTCGCCGCTCAACTCGGGCTCGATATGGGCGTTTTTGTAAACGCGGTAGCCGTGCTTGTCGCGATCTTCGTGTGCCATGGCGACCGAATCGCGCACCTCGTAGGTCCCGTTCTGTAGGCGGATGTGATCTGTGATCCAGAACGCTCCCACGGTGCCACCGTAAAACAGTGCGAACGTCGCCGCGCTCGTAACAACACGGGCGACCTTTGTCAGCCCGTCGTGTTTGAATTTGAAGAGAAAGCCATAGTACATCCCGACACATTGCAAGAGGACGTAGAGGATGATGACAAAAGGGGTTGCTTCGAAGGCCACGTAAACGTGGTTGAGCAGTAGAGAGAAGAGCACCATTGCGCCCGCAGAGGCGAGCATACAGACAAACTCGAAGCTGACGATCGCGAACTTGTTGATTTGCCTGGACATGACTTTTCCTGAGCTCTCGTCAGCGAGGCGAGGGGGCGTAGATGACCTCGCCGCGCGCGGTCTCGAGCGCGATCGCGCTTGTCCCGTCAGGCAACGCTTCGACGAGCGCGATGATGCTCCCGTCATGCGATTGCCTCGCGATATGCGCGCTCTGGCGCGCCAGCTCGTTGCCCTCTCCATCACGCGCGATCACGAGCGCTTCCTCGCCCGTGTAAGGCGCGCGATCCTCGATGTCTTGCAGCCAGTAGGGCGCCTCGTCAAAGGACCAGGAGAGCACATGGTAGCTGCGCGGCGCCTGGAGCGATCGGCCGCGCTGGAGCGCCCACGCATCCTCCATCCGGGCCTTGATCCCGAGGTAGGTGTAATCCGATACCCAGAGCGTGTCGCAGTAGCCCATGAAATCCGTGTGGCTCTGCGGCGTGATGAACGAGTCGGTGCGACGATCCCACCCGTGGACGCCGGTCTTGCCGCCTGCGTAGGGGTAGTTTCTGTCCGGGTCCCAGGTGACATCGCAAGGGGCGTGACCTCGGCCATGCATGTGTCCGAGCTCGTGCATGAACGTCCACACCCAACGATCGCCCGAGAAGCCAACGCCCGTGCCGACGCGATAGCTCGACGCGTTCGCGTTCGAGACCGTGAAGCTCTGCCCCGTCGTGCAACGACGGGAGCAGTAGGTGTTGAAATCCGTCGCTGGCGAGATCATCCCGTAATAGTAGGCGTTGTCCTTGCCGTCCTGCATCTTGAGCGAGCGGAGCGCGACGTTGATATCCCCGAAATCAAGGCGCGAGTTCCAATCGATCGGCGCGCGAACCGAGAAGTCGACCTCGGTCATCGGGTAGAGCGCGTTCAGTGAGTCCTGAAACTTTTGCATCTGCGCCGGGCTCGTGTCAGGCATGCGCCCTGAACCATCCGAGTTATAGCGAATGGGGACGATCACGACCTCGAGCTTTCCTGTTTGATCCTCGACCGGCGCGCGCATCAGCGAGCCATCTCTGGGGAAGATCGCCTCGTGCACCACGCCCGAGTCCACCGCCACGCTCCCTTCCCCCTCGATGTGTGCGGCGAGGGAGAGATCCATGGTCACAGCGCTCGCCGGGAGCGTGAACTCGAAGATGGAGCTTCGGTCGCTGTCTGTGCTGGGGCCGCTCAGTTGCTTTGTCTCGCGCAGCTCGTAGGCAGGAGCGCTGCCATCATCGACGGTCAATACGCCCGTGACCTGTTGAGAGCGCCAACCTGGCGCGGTGTCCACGTGCAATCGGACGAGCGTCTCCCTGTTTGCGATCAGTGGGACCTCCGGGGTGCTCGCGAGCAAGTCGGTGCGGATGGTCTGGTAGGCTTCGAGCGTGCGGATCTGGACGCCATCCGCGAGCGCCACCTCGGGTGGCGGCGCCATATCGACCTCCGGCGCCATATCAGGCGCGCTGGCCATGTCCTCCTCTCCTGGTGTCGCCATGTCTTCTGTGGCGGGCCTCCCCATGTCCTCTTTCGGTGAGGACATGTCCTGCGAGGGGGTGTGCATATCTCCTGAGGGTGAGGACATGTCCTCGTCAGGCAGCACGACGACAACATCTCCGTTGTTGTCGTCAGGACCTTCGTCCGGGACGCCGCAGGCACCGAGGGTGGTGGCGGTGATCGTGAGGATAAGGAGATGGGAGAGGGAGCGTTGGACGCGCATGATCTTTTCGTTCTTTCGGGGTTGGAAAAACAATGCGCGCATCATCTCTTGCAAGAGATGATGCGCGCAAGCCTGTAAAAACCCGAAGGCCCCGAATGTTCGAGCAGATCAGAAGTTTTTGATGCGGTTGGTCAGGTTGGGGTAGTCCACGTATGGGTTGCGCGACTTCTGGTGCTTGGCGACCCGGTCGTTGCGCTCGCGCTCTTCCTTGGAGACGGGGTCCTGCTTGTGCCATGCGCGCAGCGCCTTCTCCTCGTGCTCGGGGATCTCGAGGTTGTACATGGTCGCCACGTAGAACATGGAGCGCGCGATATCACCGCGCGCTTCCTTGCGGACCTCGAACACAGGCACGACGCGGCGCGAGGGGCCAGAGCGCGAACCTCCCTGCGCCCACACCGCCACGACGACATCGCCATAATGCAGGTTCACGCGCGCCAAGCGCGCGTCAGGGATGACGGGGAACATGTGGTGGAGATCCGAGCGCGCCTCTTCTGGCAGTCGCGTCAGCGGCCACGCGTGCTCGACGGCCCCTTTGTTGGGGAGCGGCTGCTTGAGGTACTTGATCTCCTCGCCGGTGTAGCGGCCGACGGTCTTGCGCCCATCGCCATCGATCTGGTTGAAGAGGAGCTGTCTGGCGGCAAAGTAGCTTAACTCGTCGTGCTTTCGATCCTTGCGCAGCGCTTGCTTGAGATCGCCGTCGCGCAGGCCGGGGTGAGGTTCGCTTGGTCGCATGATCTCGAAGCCTCCTCCGAGCGCGCCCCAGAAGACGCAGGCGCCGAGTGTGGCCGCGGTCAAGCGAGTGAAGTTGAGCATATGTTGACGCATGATGGCTCCTTTTCATGACGCGTGGGTGCTTCGAGGAAATCCTCCTCTCCACCAAATATTAACACCATCTTACGAGGATCTCATCCTGATCGCCAAATTGTAAGCGTCTCCCTCTCTTTTCCTTTGTGAGAGGATTGTGTATATTTCCCTACAAGTCGGATCATATGCATCACACGGGCTTGGTATATCCAGGCTTCGGGTGCTTTTTTGTATCTGAAGCAAGCGTGTACTCGAGGAGTCGATTATGGCAGGACTGCAAAGACTCTGGGATCAGGCGTACGCCTGGTTGATGGATTTCGAGATCGCCGACCCAACCGAGCGCAGGCGCGCCAAGACGTTTATCCCCTTGATGGGGGCGCTCTCGGCGAGTTCTACGTTGAGCACGCTCGCGTTGATGCTGGCCGCGCCGGATTCGCCGTTCGTCGATGAACAGCTCATGGTCGTGGTCTGCTCGTCCTTTTCGGCGTTCGTGGCGATGATGCTCGCGCGCGCCGGGAAGATGACGCTCGCGGGGTTGGTCTCTTCTTGCCTGACGCCGGTCGCCTTCGTCCTGGCGATCGTCAGCGAGCCGAGCTTGCTCGCTGCGCTCGGGTGGTTCTTCGGGATCGGCTCCCTGCTCGCGAGCTACGCCATGGCGCCGCGCTGGATCTTCTTCGCGTGGTTCTTTGGACAGGTCTGCCTCTCGGTCGCGTTTCGCATCGTGGGGGCGCCAGAGTTTGGCGTCTCCGAGCTCTGGGAGCCCACCATGGGCATGCTCGCGATCCTGATCACGATGGCGAGTTACCTGCACGCGCGCATCTCCGAAAAGATCTTCGCCGAACAACTCGAGAGCGCGCGCCAGCTCGAGCTGGCGCACAAGGAAGCTGACAACGCGAGGCGCCAGGCTGTGCGCGCCAGCGAGGCAAAGTCGACCTTCCTCGCCAGCATGTCCCACGAGCTTCGCACCCCCTTGAACGCCATCATCGGTTACTCCGAGATGCTCATCGAGGACTTCGAACTCGATGGCGAGGATGTGGTCGCCGACGACCTCGGCAGGATCAAAGGCGCGGGCGTGCACTTGCTCGAGCTGATCAACAACATCCTCGATCTGTCCAAGATCGAGGCGGGGCGCATGGACCTCTTTATCGAGGCGGTCAACATCCAGGACATCGTCGATGATATCGCCGCGACGATGGTCACCGCCGTGGCAAAGAACAACAACAAACTCGTCTGCAAGGTCGAGCCCTCTTGTGGCCGCGTCGCCACCGATCGCACCAAGCTCCGCCAGATCTTGCTCAACCTGCTCTCGAACTCCTCGAAGTTCACCGACGATGGCACGCTTACCGTGACCGCACGTCGCGTCACGCGCGATGGTCGCCGCGTGCTGGAGTTCTCCGTCTCGGACACAGGCATCGGGATGAACCCCGAGCAGCTCGAGCGCGTCTTCGAGTCCTTCGAGCAAGCCGACAAGTCCACCACCAAGGAGTACGGGGGCACGGGCCTCGGGCTCACGCTCTGTCGCAACCTCGCGCAGATGCTCGAAGGAGACATCGAGGCGACCAGCGAGGAAGGGGTCGGCTCGACCTTCACCTTCTACATTGCCACCGAGCACTCCGAGACCTCGGCCGAGGTCTCGGCAGAGCTTTACGAAGCTCCTGATGTCGCCAACCTCGCAGGCATCCGAGAGCGCGCCGAGCAACGCGACGCTCGCCTGCTCGTCATCGATGACGATCCCAACACCCACGACCTGCTCGGTCGAACGCTCAAGCGCGAGGGCTTCACGATCATCAGCGCGTTGAGCGGCGAGGATGGGATCGACTTGCTCAAAGGGGGCCTCGAGGTCGACGCGATCCTGCTCGATATCCTGATGCCCGAAGAGAACGGCTGGCAGATCCTGCACAAGCTCAAGCGCGACGCGCTCACGAGCGATATCCCTGTCATCCTGATCTCGGTGATGGACGAGCAGCAACGCGCCATCACGCTCGGCGCCTCCGATTACATCCAGAAGCCCTTCGAGCGCGCGCACCTCATCGAGTCCGTCGAGCGCCTCCTTCAAGAGCGCGACAAGTCGCCCGAGCAAGAGGTCGAGGTGCTTATCGTCGAGGATGATGACAACACGCGCGACCTCCTGCAACGTATGCTCTCGACCGAGGTCTGGAGCGTGCACACCGCGCAGGATGGGCAACGCGCCATCGAGGTTTTGGGCGACGTCGAGCCCGATATCATCCTGCTCGATTTGATGATGCCCAGGATGGATGGCTTCGAGGTGCTCGCCAGGTTGCGCCAGGATACGCGCTGGTCGGATATCCCCGTGATCATCGTCACGGCAAAGACGTTGACCCCTGCTGAACGTGAGCTCTTGCGCCGAGGCGCGACGCATGTCATGCAAAAGGGCGCGTTGGAGCAGGCACAGCTCGTCGCGCAAGCGAGGCAAGCGCTCGGATTGCGCGCCGCCTGAATCTCACTCCCTTTATCTGGTTATCCTCACGCGAGGTTTGCATGAAGATCCCTTCTCTGGAGGGCAAGGTCGCGCTCGTCACGGGCGCGAACACTGGCATCGGCAAAGTCACCGCGCTCGAACTCGTTCGCGCTGGCGCACACACCATCCTCGCCTGCCGCAACCAGCAAAAGGCGCAGGAGGCGATCGACGAGATCATCGCAGAGACCGGCGCGGATGCCTCCAGGGTCGAGTTCCTCCAACTCGACCTGTCGAGCTTCGAGAAGGTGCGCGAGAGCGCCGCGGCGTTTATGGCCATGGAGCTCCCGCTCGATATCCTCATCAACAACGCAGGGCTCGCCGGAATCAAGGCGCTCTCCAAGGATGGCTTCGAGATCGCCTTCGGGGTCAATCACCTCGGGCACTTCCTCTTCACGCACCTGATCTTCGAGCGGTTGCTCGAGGCCGAGCGCGCCAGGATCGTCAACGTCGCCAGCCGCGCGCATTACCGCGTCGATGGGATCGACTTTGGCAAGCTCCACACGATCGCAGAGACCACCACCGGGATGACCTCCTACGCCTACAGCAAGCTGGCCAACGTGTTGTTTACCTCCGAACTCGCCGAGCGGCTCGAGGGCACCAGCATCACCACCTACTCGCTGCACCCTGGCGTGGTCGCCTCGGATATCTGGCGCAAGGTCCCAGGGCCGCTGCGTTGGATCGGGAAGTTGTTCATGATCTCGAACGAGGAGGGCGCGCAAACCACGCTCTACTGCGCGACCTCGCCAGATTGCGCCGACGAGAGCGGGCTCTACTACGACAGCTGCAAGGTCAAGAAGCCGAGCGCCGCCGCGCATGATAAGGAGCTCGCCAGGAAGCTCTGGGAGAAGAGCGTGGAGTGGACCGGCGCGCCCGAGCTTCCGCTGTAAACCTGGTTTACTCTCAGTCCATCACCACGCGCTGGACCACCTTCACGCCGTTGCTGTCATCCTCGGCGCGCACACCCAGCGCGACCTCCGCGAGCTCGCTCCCCATCAGCGCGAAGATGCGGTCGCGGAGGAAGATGGGGCGAGTGTTCCCGTACCAATCGACGCACGAGGTCTCGCAAGTGCCCTTGGCCGCGCTCGAGGCTGACACAGCGCCCTCGAGCGCGAGCGTCCCCTGGGCGCTGACGTCGAAGAAGGCGATGTTGGCCACGCTCCTGCCCCACCAACCATGGCCGCTCGCGCCTGTCACTGGCAGCCCGAAGACGCCACCGCCATCTTCCTTGTTCGGCTTGAAGAAGAACGCGTGACTCCTCGCCTCTGCCTCCGCTGCGCCATCGAGCTCGAGCGCGTCCGTGATCACGGGCTCCTCTCCCTCCAGGGACAACACGTGCATGCTCATCTTCGTCGAGGAGCGCCACCAGCCGCGCTGTTCATATCGCGTCTGTGAGACCAGCGCGCCCACGCCATACATGGGCTCGAGGCGCGTGACGTTCCCCTTGGGGAGCTCGTGGATGTAGGTGCGTTGCTTGTCGATGTGGTGCGCGCCCAGCTCGTTGCCGTTCTGATTGTATCCCGTGTAAGTGAAGAGCACCCAGTCATCGACAAACCTGACCTTGGCCAGCCACTTGTTGGTCAGCTCCCTCATGACCACGCGCGTGTTGCGCGCGTCCAGCTCTTGCTCGCCGCTCTCATCGAACGCATCCACGGATAACGAGAGGAGATCCAGGCTGTGTTCGTTGGTGCGGTGATTTTGAACGAGCACGTGCAGCTTGTCGCCAGCGTCTTCCTGCCCGCGCTCGAGCTTGAAGGCGAACTGGTCGCGCGGGTAGCCATAGGCCGCGTGTTGTTTGATCGAGCCATCGCGCAGCGAGAACTTCCAGACGCGATCTTCGCTCCAGAGGAAGACATCCTCGGAGGTGATGTAGCGCGTGCGCCACCAACCTCCTGAGACCGCCTTTGCCTTGCAGCCGCGTGGTTGATCGTCTTCGACCTGACACACGACCACCGTGTGCAGGACGTTCTGGCCCGCTTTGGGCGGGCGTTGGATGTCTGCGCCCGTCAAGATCGGCTCGCCACGGCGAAAGCGCCCCTCTCCCATGTAGTCGAGCAGCGAAGGGTAGGGGCCGCGGTAGGCTTCCCTGTGCCAGCCGCCAGAAGCGTAAGGGATGTAGAAGACGAGCTGACCGTCGATCATACGGCTCGCGTAGTTGGATGAGTCGTAGTAGTCGGCGGACTCCAGAAAGAGCGTCTCGGCGCGCGTCAGTTCGCCCTCTTCGCCCAACGTGAAGTGGCTGATTTCGGTGGCGCCGATGCCATGGCTGTAGTTGTTGGCGGGGCTTCGCGACCCGTCCTCGACAAGCGTCGCGTAGCGAAAGCCGATGACGTAGATGTCGCGACCTCGCACGAGCATCTCGTCGTACCAGACGTTGCTGTTGAGCGCCTCGTCACGCGCCACGCGGATCGAGCCGGTTTGCTTCGCCAAGCCCTCGCTCGCCACGTTCACCGCGAAGAGTCTTCCCTGACGCAAGACGACGAGGTGATCGCCGATGTTTTTGACGATGCCGCCCTCATCCACGCCCGCTTCCTGATTGTTCGTGATCTCGGCGTTGCTCTCGGCCTGAGCGGCGGGCGCATCGGCTTTCTGGCTGGCGCAACCTGTCCACAAAAGCAGGGCGCACGAGAGGGCGGTGATCGCGGCGTGAGGGCGAGGGAGTGAGGTGGATGTCGACATCATGGGTCCTCTTTGTAGGCGTCGCGCGCAAAGAAAGGAGCGCGCGAGGTCGCTGTTGATAGAGGAATCAACGCCAGCCGTGCTGCATGGATCTAAATTCATGCAAGAAATCTCGCGTGTGATGGGCGAGGATGGGCGCGGAGTGATTTTGGTCCTGAGGTTTTTGGAGGTCGAGCGGTGAGCGAGATTTATTTGATCCGGCATGGTCAGGCGAGCTTTGGCGCGGCGGACTATGACAAGTTGAGCGAGCTTGGCGAGCGGCAGGCGCGCGCCGCTGGCGCATCACTCGGCCACCTGGGTTCGCCAGCGATCCTCGCGTCCGGCACGATGCGTCGTCACCTGGGGACATGCCGGGGATTCTTGGAGAGCTACGCGCACGATGTGCCCGAGGTGCGCGAGGACGCGGCGTTTAACGAATACGATCACGACGCGGTGCTCGCGGCGGTGATGGAGGGCTGGATGGACCCGGACGCCAGGATGCGTTGGTTTGCCGAGCAGGACCATCCGGGGCGAGCGTTTCACGAGCTGTTTTTGAAGGCCGCGGCGCGTTGGGTCTCCGGCGCGCACGAGGAGGACTACGAGGAGCCCTTCGCGGTGTTTTCTGCGCGGGTAAAGCAGGGGTTGGAGCGCGTGACGAGAGCGCTCCAACCGGATGAAGACGCGATCATCTTCACCTCGGGAGGGGTCATCTCGGCGCTCGCGAGAGAGGTGCTGCGCTTTCCTGACGAGGTGCTCGTGGAGGTTAATCTGAGCATGCTCAACGCGGGGCTAACGCACCTGCGCTACACGCGCCGTGGGTTGCAGCTCGTGACATTCAACAGCGCCTCGCACCTGGCGGTGATTTCCCCCGAACTCGTCACGCACTACTGACAAAAAAGAAGCGGCGAGAGTGACCCACTTAGGGGTCGCGCTCGCCGCGTTGTAAAGTCGCGCTTCGGGTTTTTTTTAGCGCGGTTTGCTCTGTTCATTTGTTGTGTGCTCAGAAGGTTACCACGTC
>JAYZVO010000096.1:0-10233 GCA_036155555.1 Myxococcota bacterium | reverse complement strand
CGTGGGGGTTGCCCGTTTGTTTTTCCCTGGTCGCGTGCACATTGGGGGGCGGCGCAGCTGCGCGCGGCGCCCCCACCCCCATTGGACCACGCTCGACGCAGCCGCTCGAACAAAGGAGCGCCGCGCTCAAAGCTGCCACCACCGCCAACACATGCCGACACACCATCACTCACCTGTCCTCTTGCGCGAGCTTGACCATCTCGACAAACCTACACGCCTCGCTGAAGGCCACATCAGGGACCTCCTTTAACATCAAGCTCTCGAACTTCGCGCGCTCACCGCCACCCAGACTCTCGAAGCGAACCTTGGGGATCTTCTGATCAGGATCATACCCCTCCCCCCCAGGGCTCAAGCCAGGAGAAAGATCCACGTAAGCGCGCACGCAGACACCATCCCCCTCGAGATCCTTGTAGAAGTAGCGGCGATTGCCGCTCCCGGTCTCGCGTCGCCACATCTCCTCCTTCATCAGGCGCCTCAAGGCGCCCTCCTTGAAGGTCTCATCGGCATATTTGGTGTAGGTCTTTCGTGTGCTCTTCTCGCGCGGAGGTCGAATCACGAGACGATCGAGTTGTTGGAATGGAGAGAAGAGTTCGTACTCGGCGAATGATTGCGCCCAATCCTGGAGCTCCTTGTCTGGCAAGTCCGCCGGATGCAAGATCCCGACGACAAACGACATATCGAGCTCGACCTCGTCATCCTCGACGTTCATCAGCGAGTGATCCTCGGTCGCGCGAAACGTGCTCACCAACGCGCCATACTTATCGAAGCTCCCCCAAACAAGGCGTCTCGCGAAGTTGATCATGAGCGGGTGTTCCAGAATATACGTCTTCCAATCCTCTGGCCTCCACCGGCGCCCTGACACCATCGCGTGCTCCATACGCCGCGTCTGAATATCGAGCACGTCCACGAGCTGCTCGCGCATCAACCCCCAGGCGCTCGCAGCGTCGGCATACAACGTGGGGTCATCGCCATCCTCGATCGAGGGGATCTCGTCGAGGAGCTCGCGCTCCTCGCCACGCAACCTCGGGACAAAGTCCTCGTCGAGGACCACGCGGAGTGTGCGCCCTCCGAGATCGAACACCCGAGTCCCACGCATATCGAGCTCACAGGTCGGCACGACCTGATCGGAGAGCGTCTCCCACCCGAGCTTTCGACGCGACGCGGCGCGGTGAAGCTGCCTGACGGCCTCGTCGTAAACAGACGGGCGCTCCTGACGTTGCGTCAACCCCACGAGCGCCATCAACGACGTCGGCGTATCCATCCGCTCGAGCACATACATCGACGCGATGGCGCGCTTGCGCCAGGTATCAGTGCGCCTTTGCCAGCTTTGCAGATGGCGCTCGAGCTCGATGGCCGTATGATCTCCTCCGAGCGTCGCCAAAAGCTCGGTCATCCAACCATACCTTCCATGAAAGCCCTGCGCCTCCCACATCTCGAGCGCAGCGAGCGCGAACGCGTCCGCGTCCTCCCGCGAGAAGATGTCGCGAAAGAGGTTGTAAAACGACGCGCGCTCCTTGACGAAGGCGTTGACCACCCCGCGCACGATCACATCATCGACAGGGTTTGCGGTCCCCTCGATGCGCAGCGCGGGGAGCTCCTTTTGTTTGAAAAAGGTAGGGAGCTTCTTCTTCCCGAGGTCCAAAAAACGGGCCTCGAAATCCTCGAACAACTCGGTCGCACTCTTATCCATCACGAACCTCTCCTAAAATCCAACCTCACGATCTGGATTCTAGGCCGATGAGAAGGCACGAGAAGCAAAATCAACCAGCGACCCTTATCGTATCGCGATCACAAACAAAACATAGCGGGTCGCTTCCCATTGTCGAATGCGCCCCCGAGAGGGTTTCACACTGCCTTCTCGAGCAGGGAATCTTCCGCGACGTTTGCCTCGGCTCGTGACCTCTTCTCGAGCGGGAGTGGCACGGGGAGCGCCTCGAGGCGCTCCTCGAGCAGCGCGACCCAGGTCTGCAAATAAAGCAAAAGATCCTGGCGCGAGTTGCGCTCGAGCCAGCGCCGATCGCCGGGCAAACGCGCCAACACCTCCGGACCATTGAGGCGCTCGAGGTGCTCGATGTCCGCGAGCGTCATCCCCGCATCGAGGACCGTGGAGATGATGTGATCGAGTGGATAGCCGCTCGTCGGGCAGTAATCGATGGCTTGCTGCCCCCAATCCCCTGCGCGCTGGAGCGCGGCGGCGTGGATCGTCGCGCGGTCGAGCTTTGTCAGCGACTGCACCAGGTGCCCACAGTTGCACGCCCCCATGTTGCCCCACTGATAGTTGGCGCCGTCGGCGACGCGAGCGATCGTCTCGTGGAGCGCGTCGATAAGTTCTTTTGTCGGTCTTGCCATATCCTTGATCCCTCCTTCCTGCTTTCGAGAGGTCCCGTCGACATGAACGCTGGACCTCGCATTGAAGATGCAAGCGGCGCTCCCCCGAGTGCGCGATACATCAAGGATATCGACGCGTCCTCACATCTTCAAGACATGGCACACGCCGTGCCGCGCGCGAAGCAACCAGGACACCCTCGACGGAATAGCACCAGGTATGAGACAGGTTGCTAGCCCACCTAACAGGAACGCGCCACTCGAGAGGAGGACGCCATGACTACCGACACCGTCACACGCACACTACACGAACGCGAACTCATCTCGCCGCCCAAATTCCTCGTCAAGGAAGGGTGCGTTCACTACGAGACCGAGGTCGGCTCGGTCGCCTACGGCGTCGCGCAGTCGAGCTCGGATGTCGACATCTACGGGTTCTGCATCCCGCCAAAGGAGATGATCTTCACCCACCTGCGTGGAGATATCCCTGGCTTCGGGAGGCAAAAGAAGAACTTCGAGCAGTTCCAACAGCACGGCATCCGGGATGGCGAGGAGCTCGTCTGGGATCTGACGGTGTACTCGATCGTGCGCTACTTCGGGCTCTGCATGGAGAACAACCCGAACATGCTCGAGTCGCTGTTCACGCCCGAATCCTGCATCCGATACGCGAGCCCCATCGCGAGACGCATCCGCGAGCAGCGAAACCTGTTCTTGCACAAGGGCGCGTGGCACAAGTTCCGTGGGTTTGCCTACTCGCAAATCCACAAGATGAAGAACAAGGAGCCGGAAGGAAAGCGCGTGGCGCTCGTGGAGAAGTTTGGCTTTGACGTCAAGTTCGCCTACCACGCCGTGCGTTTAATGGACGAGGCCGAGCAGATCCTCACCCGAGGAGATCTCGACCTCCAGGCAGGAAAGGATCGCCTGATCGAGATCCGCAGCGGCGAGTGGACACAGGAGCAGGTCGAGTCTTACTTCGAGCAGAAAGAGAAGGAGCTCGACGTCCTCTACGAGCAAACAAAACTCATCCCACACTCGCCAGACGAGGCCGCCATCAAGGAGCTCTTGCTCGAGTCTTTCGAAGAGGCGTGGGGGAGCCTCGACGGTGTGATCACGCGCACATCGTGACCTCCTCGTCACAAGATGTCCCTTGCTTGTTTGCATGTGAAAGGGCAAAAATAACCGCAGCTCCATAACTCCATCCATTAGCACTCTTTTTTACCGCACGCCGGGAGACGCTCGTGCCGATCGATCCTCACTTCGAGCAATTCTACCAGCGCGGCACCTCACTGTTTTTGGTGCTCGAGGCAGACGGGACAATCGCATGGCTGAGTGAGAATTGCGTTCAGGTGCTCGGCTGGGAGCCCGAGGAAATGATCGGGAAGTCGTGCCGACAGTTTGTCCACCCAGAGGATGCCAGGAAGGTCATGGATCGAGTCTCGGAGATGCAGACCGAGGGCGGCGTCCTGACGTTCGAGTCACGCCACCGCAAGATCGATGGGAGCTGGCGCTGGCTGCTCTGGGACGCTCACCGTGACATGGACACCGACCTCATTTACGCCTGCGCTCGCGATGTGACCGCGCTCCAGACGACCAACCGCATCCTCGAAGGTCGCCAGCGGCTGCTGACCATGATCGAAACGATCGCCTGCATCGGCTACTGGCGCTACGACCTCGAGCACGAGGAGATGCTCTGGAGCGACGAGATGTTCCATATCCATGGCATCCCCATCGCGGACAAGGGCCCCTCCATGGGCACGATCATGCACATGTACCATGGTGATGAACAAGCGATGCTCGGGTGCGACGTGAAGCAGCTCGCGGAGCAAGGGGAGCCCTTTCATTTCGAGCTCGAGTTCGAACGCCCCAATGGCGAGGTTCGCTTCGTGCGAATGCGCGGCCACCTCGAGCAGAGCATCGAGGGCGCACCGCTCGCCATCTGTGGCATCACGCAAGACATCACCGAGGAGAAGGAGCTCCGAAGCCGCGCCATCCAGCTCGAGCGGCTCGACTCTCTGGGGATGCTCGCCGCAGGCATCGCGCACGAGATCAACAACCCGCTCGCTTACATCGACGGCAACCTCGAGCTGCTCCACGAGATGCTCGGGCAACAGTTCTCCTTTGGCCAGCGCAACCACGACGTGAAAGAGATCCTCGAGGATGTCCGGGAGGGATTTGACAGGATCGGCAAGATCGTCCACGGCCTCAGATCGTTCGCGCGCGCAGATGTTCAGCATCCCCGGCACGAGCTCGAGACGCTCACCGTGGAGCAAATCATCCAGGACGCGATCACGCTCACGGGTTACGAGGTCAGGCGCCACGCCGCGCTCGAGATCTCCCCATTCGAGGCAAACCTGAAGATCGCAGGCAACGGCACGCAGCTCACGCAAGTGCTCGTCAACCTCCTGCTCAACGCATCGCAATCCTTTGGCAAGCGCCACAAGCAAAGCAACGCCATCAAGATCATCGTCGGCGCGACCCCTGAAGAGGTCACCATCGACATCAAGGACAACGGACCAGGCATCTCGGAGGAGGTGCAAAAGCAGCTCTTCTCCCCTTACACCACGACGAAGAGACAGGAGGGGAGCCTTGGTCTGGGGCTCTCGCTGAGCAAACAAATCACCACCGCCCATCGCGGCGATCTCAAGCTCCTCGAGAGCTCTCCAGCGGGAACGACCATGCGCATCAAGCTCCCTCGCGTCGGCGAGCAGCGCCCCGAGCGCGGCGGCGTCGAAGGGATGGAGCGCGTGTTGATCGTGGAGGACGCGCTCGGGCTCGGGCCAACGCTCGGGAGGTTGCTCGGGGGCGCCTACGAGACGCACTTTTGCGCCGACGCATCCGCCGCGCTCGAGAAGCTCGAGCGTGGCGAGCACTTCGTACACATCCTGTGCGAACTCGACATGGTGGACATGACCAGCGAAGAGTTCTGGATCGCAGCGGCGAGCATGAAGCAGCAAGACAAGATCATCTTCCTGGCTGGCGCGATCGACGAGGAGCTGCGCACATTCATCGCCTTCACCAAGGCGCGTGTGCTGCTCAAACCGTTCAAGGGGAAGGACCTCATCGAGATGCTCGACACCTCCAAGCATCGCGATGACGAGGTCAGCGACGTGGACTCCACCCGAGCTCCGTGAGCAGACGCTGGATCTTTGCCCACGCCGCGGTTTGCCTCATTTGAGGCGTTGTCGAGGCAATAAACAGATGAAGCGCATCGCTTAACGCCGCCTCGTCCTCGGTCAACAGGTGCGCGAAGCGCGCGTTGAGCAAGTGATTCGGGTCGGCGACCTGCGCGAGCAAGTAGTCGAGGAAGATCTCGAGCTTGCGCGCGCGCTCCGCGAGCAAGCTGACCGAACCTGGCACGCCTCCCCGATGCTCCCCCTCGTCCACGACGACCATCTCGATCTCACCATCCCACATCTGCGCCAAAAACGGCCTCGAATCGAGCACGATCGAGGTCCCGAACGGCTCGCCGCGCTCGTTCGCCCAGACGATCTTGCGCACATCATCGGCGATGCGGTGGAAGTTGTCGTCATCGAGTGAGAACCCGACAAACATCATGTGCTTGGTGATCAACAACGCCTGCACGACGCCCGCGAGCGCGCGTCGGCGCTCCGTGTAACGCAAATAGTCCTCGCGCGTCAGGACGATGTCCTCGGGGTGCGAGATGCACCCGTGCATCTTGAGAATCCAACGCTCCTCGGGTCGCACGGGCTCGTAAGGAAGCACCGCCACGGGCTTGTCGATCGACGCGCTCGCCATCTCGAACAGCGTGTCGTAGTTGGTCGTGACCGTCTCGAGCGTGGGCAAGCCCGCAAGGAATGCATGCGAGAGCGAGTAATTTCGACGCTCCAGGCAGCGCGCGATCGCTTCCCCCAGGCGCTCTCTGCCTCCAAATCCGCGCTCGATGATGCGCGCCTGATCGGTGTAATTCCAGCGCGCGAGTTCCTCCCACTCGATCTCCATCTGTTGCTCGGGCTGCTCGGCGAGCTGGCGCAAGAATGCACCCCAGGTCGGCAACCCGGCGCCGCGACTGACGCCCGATCCGAGGAAGACGACAAGCTCGCCAGCCGAGGCGCGCTCGGCGAGCTTCTCGGCGCGCCCGCGCAGCTCCCTCCCGAGCTCGGGCCAGCGATGCTGGCCCGCCTGTTGATAGCTCAAGCGTTCGCGCTGCGCGGCGGCGTAGTCTGCCTGATCCTTGACCACGAGCGCGATGTCGATGCCATGTTCCCTGGCGCACTCATAGAGGCAAGGGAGCAAGGCGCGCACCACCAACCCCGCGCGCATTCTGGCGCCGCCATAACCAGTCCCCACGATGGGCAGCGCGACGAGCGGCCTCGCGCGCCCGTTCAAGGGCTGCTGTAGATCCTCGTCGAGGGCGACACACTCCATGAACGCGCGGACGCCATCGACAAACCACTCGATCCCCTGACGGCGACCTCCGCCGACGTTCACGAGCCATGGGATGGGGCGAAGCGATCCGTTCGGACCACGCTGTCGCTCGTTGTGGAGCTTGATGCAACGTCGACCGGTGATCGACCAGTCCACGGGAGGCGCGGGCCAGCGAAAGAAGGGGTTTGTCTCGATGTCCGTGAGCCAGTGTGGACCGGGCTTGGCGTCGATACCACAAGGCATCAACCACGCATCGCAGGCGATGCGCGTGAGATCTCCGTGGACGATAAAGACATGCATGAGGCGACCATAAAAAAACACCGGGCGAGGAGACCTTGCCCGGTGTCACCAAGAACCAACGTTCGGGAAAGAATCACTCGAAGGCAAAGTTGAAGTTCGTGTCGAACTTGGTCAGTGATTCTCCTCCTGTGGAGGGGAACTTCCAACCACGCGCCGAACGCACGAAGCAATCTTCTGTCGCCTTGTCCTCGAGGACCGAGCGGGTGACCTTGACCATGGCCACGTGCCCATCACCGGCGATGCGGAAGTGGAAGTCGACGCGCCCCTGGAGATCAGGGTTGTCCTCGAGCCCTTCAGCGTAGCACTGGATGAGATCATTTTGATGGTTGTTGATCGTGTTCTGCACGGCGTTGTCTGAAAGCGTCGAAGCCTTGCCAGCCTCGCCGCCCTCACTACCATTAAACGCCATGACCATGACGTCGCTGTCAGCGCCCTCTTCGATGTAGGCGCTGGTCGGCTTGTAGTTGTTCCCGGCCGCGCCCGTCAGCGCGCTGGCGTCGAGCGCGCCGCCGTCGGTGAGCGCGCCGACAGTGACCGATGGCTTCGCCGATGGGTTCGCGCTCCCTTGCGTGTTCGCATAGAGCAAGCCGCCACCAACAGCGATCCCCAACACACAAAACGCCACGAAGCCGCCGCCAACAAGCAGGGTCAGCATCATTGTACGATCTTCGGTTTCTTCTGACGCCATGGTCGAAACTCCTGAAAAAAGAGAGCGCTCGATAAGGTTTGCATCGAACGCTCTGATTTACTCGCACCAAGCCCCGTTGGTTTTTCGTTCCGGTTGGAGATTTACCCGAGGTTGGTTTCGCATACCTTTATTGTAACTCCCATTTCACGACGGACAAGGGGAGC
This sequence comes from Myxococcota bacterium, assembly GCA_036155555.1. GTDB lineage: Bacteria > Myxococcota_A > Bradymonadia > Bradymonadales > Bradymonadaceae > JAYZVO01. The sequence goes on along the minus strand of JAYZVO010000096.1, from coordinate 2,373 downwards.
CAGGACGCGGGACCAGATCGGTTATCGATCACCTCGGGTAATCTCCCGAGGATCACGCATCCTCATCTTTTGGAGGCGCGATGTAGGGTTGGATACGCTCGAGGTTGTCGAGGCGAACATGCCCGTTCTTGAAGTCTTCAACCGTGACCTTGTCCCGATCCATTTCCTCGATCATGTGAACCATGGCCCAAACAGCCGCGAGCACATCGCCCGTGTGACCTGTCTCGGAGATGGTGTGCATGTTGCGGATGGGGAACCCGATCGAGGTCGCCGCGGCGTCGATGGCTGCAAAAACGCCCGCCATCGCGTCGGTGCCCGTGTCGCGACCCGTGACCGCTTTCTGGATCGGCACGCCCGCGTTCTTGGCCGCTTGCTCGATGCGCGCGTTGAGGTACTCGCTCGTGATCGAGCCGGAGGTGAGCGTCATCCCCTTGCCCATTTTGAGCGGGTTGAGGCGACGATCTCCCACGCCGGGAGCGGCTTCATAGTCGTGGTTGACGTCGATGCCGATAATCACATCAGGCTTGAGCTCGCCAGCAGCGACGCGGCTTCCCATGCGACCGATCTCCTCGTGCGAGGCGATCGTGAAGAGGACGCGGACGTTGTCCGGGCCGCCACGCTGCGAGATCGCGCGCGCGACCTCGGCGGTGACAAAGCACCCGAGGCCGTTGTCGAGGTAAGCGCCATAGAAGGTGTCCGGCGAGAAACCGCGACGGATCGGGCGATCGAAGACGATCGGATCACCCGCGCGGATGCCGAGCTTCTCGACCTGCTCGCGACGGTTCTCACCGTGCACTTGCAGCTCGAGGTAGAGCATCTTCTTGGTGATCCCCTTGGCGCCCGAGCGCGTCTCGGCGTCGGCGAAGTGAATCGCGCCGAGCGCTTCGACCGTGCCCCCTTCGAGCACGCGCCAGGTCCCGAGGTTCTCGGGGTCCTGGCTAAAGAGCAAGACCTCGTGCCCGATCAATACGTTGGGGAGGAACGAATCGGAGTCGATCCAGATCTTGCCATCCTCACCGATGCTGCGGACCTGCATACGGATCTTGTCCGCGTGGCCGATCAACATCACCGTGAGCATGTCATCGCGGCCAGGGTGCGTGTCGAGCACGAGCCCGGCGTTCCCTGTGAACTGGTGAACGCCCCACCCTTCCTTCGAGATCTCCTCGAAGAAAGGACGCAAAACTCCGTAAGTCATCGCTCCCTCAAAGCCCACAGGGCTTGGCGCAGCGAGGATCTCACGCATAAATTGAAACTGCTCTTCGGGCATGCTCTCTGCCCATGGCTTCTCAGTCGTCATAACGAATCGCCTCTCTTCTCTTACCAATCTCATGCCCGCTTCGGGGCGCGAGAAATACATAATGTGACAAATACGTGAACAACCCTTTGAAGGTTGTGCAAGAGAGAGTAGCCGCTATGAGAATATGGTCAAGAGAAGCCCGGATGGCGATGAACCAGAGCCTAAAAACGCCCGGCCATCTCTCTCGGAGCGCGAACGTGAGGCGTGGTCACCTCGTCGCGTATAAACAGCGCGGAGGGATCGGTGAGCTCATCGAGTGAGAGCTCCGGGACGCCGCGCTCGATAAAGACCTCGAGCTTCTTGCCGAGCCTGTCGAGATCGTTCGGGAACGCCACGCAAACCCCCATCTCCTCGCTGAGCACGCGACGCGTTACGGTCACAGGGATCACAAAACGCGACCCGTCGATCGGGTGCACGATCGTGAGCTTGATGCGATCTCCGACCGAGAGCGGCGCGCGCGTGCGCAGAAAAAACCCGCCCATGTAAAGATCGATCTGTTGGAACTCGTCGATCTCCTCGATCGAATCGAACCTGAGCGCGTGCTCGATAAAGACATCCGTTGTCTGCCCTTCCCTGCTCCAGGAGCTCGCCGCGTCATGCGCCTGCGTCATGTTGATAAAGCGCGACCAACGCTCGACATCCCCCTCCATGCAGCCACCCATCAGCTCGATGCCGATGCCATCCTCCGTGCGCCGCGCCACGCGCGCGCGCATCACCACCGAGTCCAGGCGATCGGGCAGGATACACTCGACCACCACGCGGCTGATGTGCGTGGGAAAGTTTGGCGCCGTCAGGAACATCCCCGAGACAGACACATCCCCTGTCACCGTCTCGAAGGTCCACTGATTCGCGGTGGAAACGCGAACCGGGATTCGCGCGGTCAAGCGCCTGTGGCGCCGCATTGCTTTTGACATGATCTGCTCCAACAGTCTCGAGTATCCCCACCAACCGAGCATCGGATCAGATTCGCGTTGGCTTTAGAGCAAGAATGCAGCGATCAAACAAAGTCCTCCCGCACGCAACCCGAGGGGGCGCCATGTTTGCCAACTTGGTGCAAAACACCACCCAGGTTGGCA